>JACMRH010000206.1 GCA_014376535.1 Cytophagales bacterium
AAAAATGTAACTTACTGACCGAAAGATATGTTTAAGTAATAAGAAAAGTCCAAATTTATTATGAAAATATTAGTATGCCTGGGTCAGGTTCCTGACACCACTTCTAAAATTAGTTTTACAGACAATAATACCAAACTTAATCCTGCGGGTGTTCAGTTTATTATTGGTCCTTATGATGAATATGCACTTTCAAAAGCAATTGATTTGAGAGAGGCCAATGGCGGTACTGTTACAGTATTTAATGTGGGATTGGCCGATGCAGAACCCATTATCAGAAAGGCACTTGCAATAGGTGCTGATGATGCAGTAAGGGTAGATTCAGAACCATCAGATGCACTTTTTGTGGCAACGCAAATTGCAGAATACGCTAAAGATAAAAATTTCGACATGATCCTGATGGGACGTGAATCAATAGATTATAACGGAGGTTTGGTACACGGAATGGTAGGAGAGATGCTTGGTATACCCAGTATTTCACCTGCAATGAAATTAGAGCTAGATGGAAGCAAAGCAATAATATCAAGAGAAATAGAAGGAGGAAAAGAGGTTCTGGAAGTTCCTTTGCCATTTGTAGCTGGTTGCCAGGAACCAATAGCTGAGTGGAAAATTCCAAATATGCGTGGTATTATGTCAGCGAAATCTAAGCCATTAAATGTAATTGCTTCCTTTAATAGTTCTCAGCCGGTAGGTCATTCAGGATATGAATTACCAACAGGCAGAACAAGCTGCAAAATGATAGATGCCGCAAATGTTGAAGAGTTGGTGAGATTGTTGAAAAATGAGGCGAAGGTGATTTAATCGTATTGAGTAATGCGTAGTGCGTATTGCGAAGCTGCACTATTAACTGTTAACTATTCACTATTAACTAAGAAGTCATGGTTTTAATATATTTAGAAACATCTGAAGGCCAGTTGAAAAAATCATCTGCTGAAGCTGCTGCATATGGTGCAGAAGTGGCCAAAAAAATGGGAGATAAAGCTGAAGCTGTTTTTATTGGATCAGATGGTGCCGGTATCGCTGAAGCGGGAACATATGGTGTGCAGAAAGTTCATCAGATAACAAACCCTGAGCTTGGAACATTTAATATACAGGCATTTGCTGCTGCTTTTACAGAAGTAGCAAACAAAATAGGTGCGAATACTTTTGTATTTGCAAAATCTTCTAACGCAGATTCGCTTGTTGCCCGTCTGGCCATTTCTTTGAAAGCAGATGTTGCAACCAATGTGGTAGATTTGCCTGAAACCAGTTCTGGATTTAAAGTGAAAAGATCTTTGTTCACCGGCAAAGCCTATGCTTATGCTGAATTAAAGTCTGCAAATAAAATTGTAGTGATAAGGAAAAATGCTTTTACAGCTGAACCTACCGGATCTGCAGCACCCATAGAAAATGTAACAGTATCTGTTCCTGCAAATGCTCTTTTGGTAAAAACAAAAGAAGTAAATAAAGCAACTGGTGAAGTATTATTGCCTGAGGCTGAAATTGTGGTTTCTGCAGGACGTGGACTAAAAGGGCCTGAAAATTGGGGAATGATCGAAGAACTTGCAAAAGTGCTAGGTGCGGCTACTGCATGTTCTAAACCAGTTTCAGATATGGACTGGAGACCTCATCATGAGCACGTTGGCCAAACCGGTATCAAAGTAAGTCCAAATTTATACATTGCGGTAGGGATTTCCGGAGCTATTCAACATTTAGCAGGTGTTAACTCTTCACGTTGCATTGTAGTGATCAATAAAGATGCCGAAGCACCTTTCTTTAAATCTGCTGATTACGGGATTGTGGGAGATGCATTTGATGTGATACCAAAATTAACTGAGGCATTTAAGAAGGTTTTATAGTAAAACCTTCTTAAAGTTTTCTTTTGGGTACCTCAAAATTTGTAATCTAGATTTTATAAGATAACATAGGACAATCGAATCCAAATTGATATCACTAACCAACAAAACAAGATTGTTTGGTTCTTTTTTTCAAACTAATAATTTCAGTATCCAAATTTTTACATAAATTTTATGATACGCTAATACTGTTATTTTAATTGGATAGAATATGGAATTTTTTCCATCAGGGATTTGTTATTTTGCACTATGAGCTTTCGAATCCAATCTGAATATGTTCCCACCGGAGATCAACCGGTTGCAATACAACAATTAACAGATGGTTTAAAAAGGGGAGAACCACATCAGACACTTTTAGGAGTTACCGGTTCAGGTAAAACATTTACGGTAGCCAATGTAATTGCAAATGTAAACCGGCCAACTTTAGTCTTAAGTCATAATAAAACACTTGCAGCTCAGCTTTACGGTGAGTTTAAATACTTCTTCCCAGACAATGCTGTTGAATATTTCATTTCTTATTATGATTATTATCAGCCAGAATCCTTCCTTCCAGCTTCAAACACTTACATAGAAAAAGATTTATCCATCAATGAAGAAATTGAAAAACTAAGGATTGCGGCTACTTCAGCTTTGGTTTCAGGAAGAAGAGATGTGATTGTAGTAGCCTCTGTTTCATGTATTTATGGTATTGGTAATCCTGAAGAATTTAGCAGAAATACTATCAAAATAAAGACTGGTGATTTAGTGAGCCGGACCAGGTTTCTTTTTGGTTTGGTTGAAATTCTATATGCCCGTACCCAGAATGAATTTAAAAGGGGAACTTTCAGGGTTAAAGGGGATACTGTGGACATTTTTCCGGCCTATGCAGACTTTGCATACAGGATTTGCTTTTTTGGAGATGAGATTGAAACCATTCAAAAAATAGAACCAGGAAGTGGGAAACGATTAAGTGATGAAACTGCCATAAACTTATATCCGGCTAATCTTTTCGTAACCGGACGTGATGTCATGAATGATGCTATCACCCAGATTCAAGACGATATGATGGCACAGGTAAAACTTTTTGAAATCGAAGGTAGATTTCTTGAAGCTACCAGGATTAAAGAACGTACTGAGTTTGACCTGGAAATGATGAGAGAACTTGGTTACTGTTCAGGAGTTGAAAACTATTCCCGTTATTTTGATAAAAGACGCCCAGGACAACGTCCTTTTTGCCTTATAGATTATTTCCCGGATGATTTCCTTTTAGTAGTTGACGAAAGTCATGTTACACTTCCTCAGGTCAGGGCCATGTGGGGTGGGGACAGGTCTAGAAAAGTAAACCTTATAGATTACGGCTTTCGATTGCCTTCTGCCTTAGATAACAGGCCTTTAACTTTCAATGAGTTTGAAGGAATGGTCGGACAGGCGATTTATGTAAGCGCCACACCATCAGATTATGAGTTGAGATTAAGTGATGGTGTTATTGTGGAGCAAATAATAAGACCTACTGGCTTGTTGGATCCTTTGATCGAAGTCAGGCCATCACTTAACCAAGTTCCTGACTTGATGAAAGAAATTGATATTACAATAAAAAAAGGGGATAGGATTCTAGTCACAACACTTACCAAAAGGATGGCGGAGGAACTTTCTAAATACATGGATAGAAAAGGAATTAAATGCCGTTACATCCATTCCGAAGTTAAATCATTGGACAGGGTGGAAATACTTAGAGAATTACGTTTGGGTGTTTTTGATGTCTTGGTTGGTGTTAATTTATTAAGGGAAGGCCTTGATTTGCCAGAAGTATCATTTGTAGCCATAATGGATGCAGATAAAGAAGGATTTTTGAGGAACCAACGCTCTCTAATCCAGACTATTGGACGTGCTGCCAGAAATGAAAATGGTCGGGTAATCATGTATGCTGATAAAGTTACGGACAGCATGACACTGGCAATGGAAGAAACTTCTCGTAGAAGACAGAGGCAAATGGAATACAACACTGAAAATGGAATAACTCCGGTTTCAGTCAGAAAAACCAGGGATGTTATCCTTGGCCAAACCAGGGTGGCAGATTCCAAGCCAGGTACAAAAGTGTATGGAGAGCAGGAAGAAAGTATTTCAATTGCTGCAGATCCTGTGATGCAATATATGAGCAAACCTGATCTACAGAAAATGGCTGACCGGACCAAAAAACAAATGGAAAAGGCAGCAAAAGACCTGGAATTTATGGAAGCAGCCAAATTGAGAGATGAATGGCAGGCTATTAAAGCATTGATTGAAACTAAGTAGTTAACTATGATTTCAAATCTGTTTTAATTAAACAAAATTAAAGAATTTAGAAATGGCTTAAGGGATATGAGTAATAGGGAAAAGCTTTTGATCATACAATTTAATAACGGTTTAAGTTAATGCTCGGCCTTGGAAGAAATGACGTTAAAAATTTCTTCAAGAGTGATGGCTAAAGAAAGACCGCTTGCCCGATAGCCTGAAGCTATGGGTTCTTATACAATTGCCTGTTTGCAGGATTTCGTGAGTAGGAAAAGAAATATAGTCATTTCTTCCACAGCCTTGACTTTTTCGTTCTTTTTGATCAAGCAAAAAGAACTCTGAAGAAATGATAATGTTTGACCATTTTTAATAAAACATCATAGATTTTATTTAATGTACAATTGTCAAAGCACCAGTAAGTGGCTTGTCATTTACACCTTCAATAACATAATAATATGTACCAGCGGGTAACAATTTGCCATTTATTGTGCCGTCCCAGGGTGTTTTGTATCCACTTGAGGTAAATACTTTATTTCCCCATCTATTAAAAACCATCACATTAGCCTTTTCGTACGATTCAATTCCTTTGATCTGCCAAAGGTTATTTCCATCTTCCTGAGTAGAAATAATGCCACTTGGAATAAACAGTTGTTGACAATCTTTCGGATTCAGGACCAAGGATATTTTATTTCCCGTTCCGCAATCATTTGATGCGCTGACTGTTATATTGCCATCGGTAGTGTTCCCATTTAAAGATAAATTAAGACTATTTGAATTGATTGTTCCTATAAGGCCAGTAGGAAATTCCCAATTGTATTTTGCTTCTTGAATCAGGTCAGTTGTGAAAGGAATAATTGCATCCTGTGCACAATAACCATCTGGTGCTGAAATATATGTAAGTATCGGTGGCCCGTTCTTAAATTGTACATCAGGTAAATTATAGTTGTTGGAAAACGCTCCGCACTCTAATTTAGCAGAGTAATTAAATACAATATCCTGAAATTGTAAAACAGGAAAACTGAACGTTTCTGAATTAACTTTCTGATCAATGTCATTAACTTTCCAGGCAAAAGTTTCATCAGTTCCCCTGTTGCTGATAACAGCTTTAAATTCAACAATTTCATTAGGACAAATAATATTTTTTGAGACAGAAGTAAGGACCTCAGGCGTTACTGAAGGGATAACCTTGATAGTTAATACGTTAGATCTTTCATAAGTCATACACTTTTCCTTGCCGGATACCTCCAGATATATGCTTTCTCCATTATTAAGTCTGTTTTTTGTAAAGTCTGAATTATAATTTACAGTTGTATTGTCAATATCTATCCACTTAAAAAAGGTGTTAACAGGTAAAGTTTTTCTTAATCCAAAATTTCCGATACTTCCTTCACAAACGACAGTGTCGCCCGTAATAAGAGGCGAGATTGTCATCGTGTCTTTTACAGTGAATGTAATACTTGTTCCTGCTTCTGATGGCAAAGCACATTTTTCATTGCTGTTCACAATAGCAGTTATTGTGTGTTTTCCTTTGGGAAAGTATAATGAAATAGTGGATGAAGTATCAAACGCAACATCCGATTGTATCCAGGTATAAGAGGGTTTTGTTCCGCCATTTTCAATGGTTGTTGTTAAATTTACCAACTGGTTTACACAGTAAACTGAATCATATTCGACTGTAATTTTGGGTTTTATAGAATCTAAAACAACGGCCTGGTAGGTGGGAGAAAAAACAAATTCTGGAATTGCACATGGAAAGTCACTTTGCAGCTGGACTTTAATTTTGCTACCATTTTGTAACTTATTTGATGACCAAAAGGCGCTGTTATTTTTTTGGTCTATATCATTTACAAACCATGTGTAAACGGGAGTTTGACCTTCATTTTTTACCTCTGCCTGAAAAGATGCCAAAACACCTTTGCAGGAATATGGTGGCCCTATTATAGTAATTTCAGGTCTTACTGTATCCTTTACGGTAATCTGTATTTTATTGGAAGTAACAGTTACAGGCGATGCACACAATAATTTTGGTTCTATAGTAGCCCAAACCTGATCATTATTTTTTAAAGAGGATGAAGTAAAAGTACTATCTATAGAGTTTTGAATATCGCCATTTACATACCACTTGAAGTCTGGCGAGTGCCCCCTGTTTTGAGTTGTAGCAATATATTTTATAGAAGTGCCCTGGCAAAATAGAGACCCTCCTGAAATATTAATGGCAGACTTTATGGTGTCATTTACAATAATTTTGGTTTGCAGAGAGGTGACATACGTAGGATTTACACAATTGGCATTTGAAGTGAGAGACACGTAAACACTGTCATTCCTTTTTAAATTTGAAGAGGAAAAAATACTGTCTGATTCAATTTGAAGCACATTATTCAAGTACCATTTAAAAATTGGTTTGGTTCCTCTGTTTGTTGTATTTGCCTGTAAGACAAGTATATCTCCCTGGCATGAAGGCTTATTTCCTTTTATAATTACAGTAGGTATTATAGTTTCAGTAACAACAATTTTAATCTTTTTTGAAATTACATTGGCCGGTTGGGCACATGCATCATCAGAAGTGAGAGTAACATACAGACTATCACCATTTTGAAATGTAGAGGAAGAATAACTGTTCCCGGATATTTGCTGCAAAACATTGTTTAGGTACCACGAGTAAATTGGATTGTTTCCTTCATTAAGTCTAATAGTATTTAAAGTCAGGAAAGAGCCTTTACAAATAGTCGTATTGCCCGATATTTTAATCTCTGGTGTAATAGAATTTGTAATCCTGATCTTTAGTTTGTTTGAAATTAAATTTCCAGGCCTGGCACAAGATGCATTAGAATACAGCACCACCCAAATACTGTCGTTGTCGTTAAGTTGCGCAGATTTGAATATACTATCTGTAACATTTTGAACCTGGTTGTTCACATACCAGGAATAAGATGGTTTCAAACCACCATTTTTTGTATCTGCCCTAATAATGATCATAGATCCCTGGCATGAAATATTATTCCCGCTAATATTTATAGTGGGTTTTAAAGTATCTTTTACAATGAATGATAATTTATTAGATACAGAAAAAGTGGTACTCACACATGCTTTATTGCTTGTAATATTTAAGAATACCTCGTCATTGTTTTTTAAGTCCTTCAGGCTGATTGAAGGAAAGTTTTGATTTGCAGGAAGATTGTTTATCCGCCAGTCATAAACTGGGTTTGAGCCACCATTTGTAACCTGAGATTGAAATTGCACAAGGTCTCCCTGACAAATATTTTTTGTAGCTGTTTGAATAACAACCGAAGGAGTAGATGAAGTAATTACATCTATCAATTCCTGATAAGCCGGGCTGGTACCGCAATAATTTATTGCGTTTACCGAAAACTGTGATGCTAAGGTCCCGAATTTCACAGTTATTTGGCTGCTGTCACTGGTAGCAGATGTTGTTTGAGCTCCGTTATTTATTTTCCAAGAATATCTAAGAACAGAAGGATCTGGATGTACTGTATAAATAAGTCCGTTTTCTGAAGGACAAACGGGATTTTTACCTGTGATATCAGAAGGCGCATTAGGAATGTCAAGGACAGTAGTACCAGCATTAGAAGTGCCTAAAGTTGCTGGATTACTCGAAATAACCCTGATCTTGTAAGACTTTCCAGTTTTTAAGCCCGAAGGTAAAGTCCCCTGAATTGGAGTTGAAGTTATCCCATCCACAAAACCAAGTATGATAGGATTAGTAAAATTAAAATTAGTATCAGAAAGTTGAGCAGTAAATCTGTTACCAGCATTAAAAGTGCCTGTAATATTAAAATTTATACCAATTGGGGATAGTTGACAATATGATGTCAGGGGTTGGTCTGTTGTGGTAATAGTAGGCGGCAAAATGCAGCCCTGCGTGCCTTCATACCATTTTACCTTGTATTGAAAAATATCGGCTTCCGAACCATCCATTACAAGATAA
>JACMRH010000207.1 GCA_014376535.1 Cytophagales bacterium
ATAAATACCTCTTTACACCATTTCTCTTTCCTGATTAATTTTCTTGTTTCATTAATCTTACTTAGAGTTTCTTGAGTTGCATTTTCTTTGGGACCATCAGAATAAATGTAAAGTATAGATTCATTTGCCAGGACATTGATTTTTAATGCAGTCAAGGTCTTTTCAGTGTGGCCCGGCCTGTTATAAACGAAAAGAACGATAGGGGCGAGGTTTTTCAGTTGTGAGTTATTAGTTGTGTGTTGTGCGTAGGGCATGTAAAATTGATTTTTTGCAGCAGTCTCAAAACTAATTACTTGATACTAAAAGAAGCTTTTAGTGAAAATTAACCTATTCTAAAAGCATTTCGCCATTAACCTTATACGTTTTACCTATAAGCCTACTTTTCAATTGTAAAGTTCCAGAATTTCTTTGCTAAAAATTCTTTCTTTATTTTCTAAGATAAACTTCATGTATTCTTCTTCAAACGTATCTCCTTTAGATGTGGTAGAAAGTAATGCAAGAATGTGATTTTCAGCTTTTGGGTATCTTTCCATAAATGCCTGATAATAGAAACTGAAAATCATTTCTTTATCGTAATCAACTTCAGGTTTTTTTTCTCCTTTCAGAATTGAAAAGTAAGTAACCAAATCGTGGCAGGTATGTACAAAATTGAAATTTGCATATAAATTATCAAATAAAGCTACTACCGGTATTTCGAAATATGCCATTTCTGGCCCAACAGTTCCTCTTGCTGTACAAACTAAATCTGGCCTTAGTTCTACTATATTAAGATTTGAAACTTCTTCTTCAAGTATATAGAAATGATCACATTGGAAATCATTTACCATTTTGACTGTAATTTCTTTACATCCTGAAATACCATTAGGATGCGCTTTTATGAATACTGAAGTGTTTTTGAGATCTGTTAATTCCTTTAATGTTGATTTTAAAAACTGATACAAATCAGGAAATTGAAGTAATTTGTTAATGTGGGGAGAGTCGAAAAAGTCGTGGGCGTAAATGACAATATTTCTACTTCTTATTTTAAATAATGCTACAGTCTCCGGACTTATTGGAGTTGATGAAAATGAGGACTTTCTCATATAGGAAACGGCTGCATCAAGTTTGCCTGCAAATCTTGAAGTGAATTTTTCTTTGGCAGAATTCAAGTACTCTGGTGAAATTATCTTTTCTGGTTTTAAATCCTGGCTATTTATACTGTGAAAAGGATAATTTTTATCAAGCTTTTGTATGACATAAGAAAAAGAACCTATTGTGTAAACATCGATGTTCTTATGAAGGCATATTCTGGCAGGAATGCCATGTTGTAAATAACTAACATAGGTGTTTAACAAAACTTTCACCTTATTCTTTTGTAAAAAGGCTTCAAAATTGAAAAACAAGTGAAGTGCAACTTCAATTACATGCAGAACATCTTCATTTATAACTTCTATGGTAGGTTTATAATAAAACCTCAGGTATGTGTCATAGATTAAGTCGCCAACTAAGATATTTTCAAATTCTAGCTTCAAAATGCCATCTATTCCATTAATATGTAGGTTGTTTTTAATAGCTGAGAGCTTTTGCGCTATAAATTTTGTGTCTTTAAACTTATCTGAGCAATTAAAAATAATATTTCCGCCAAAAGAGCGGTGAATTTTAACCAGAGGAGATTGTATATATCTTTTGCCAAATAGGGGTTTATAAGTTTTTAAGAAGATCCATCTTATTTGAACATCATAAAAATCGACTTTTAAATTCCTTTTTTCTGATAGAATTTTACTTGCAGATGCCAACCTGATTGCAAATTCATAATCCTGGACCATCTGGACCAAAAGAATACCTTCCTCTTTTTTTACATTAGACCTGAAGAAAGAAAAACAACTGATTAGATTTTTGTGCAAAGAGGTGAGCTTGTTTTCTTTGTACACTATCCTAAGTTCTAAAGGGTATTTTAAGATTGTGCTCCTAAGCAGTAACTTGGTTTTTTGTATTAGGGCCGATAACATTAATGTAAAATGATTTTAATATTTTTATTGAATGTCATTGAATCCCAATGCTGTACCTAGCTTAAGATCATACTTTGCAGATTTTGTTAATACCAGATCATAAAATTTAGGAGCCAAACCTTTTCCTGGACGGATGCTTCGAATGTTATTTTTGGTAAATGCTTCGCCGGCCTTGATATCTTTAACAACATATAATGAGCGTTTAAAAATTAGGCTCTTTTGCTCAGCTTCCTGGATTCCATACTTCACTTCTCCTAAAGCCAGATAAGCTCTTTCGCACTCCTGCACCAGGGACTTGAATTCCAAAGGTTCTAAGGAAAATGCTGAATCAACACCACCTTCGGCCCTGTTAAGGCAAAAATGCTTTTCAATCACGTTAGCTCCCAGAGCAACAGCTGCAACTGCAACCCCTACTCCCATTGTATGATCAGACAAGCCAGCAATACAATCAAATGACTTAGCCAGGTTAGGTATGGTCTTTAAATTTGTATTTTCAGGAGTAGAAGGATAAGTACTGGTACATTTCAATAGAATGAGGTCTTTACAACCAGCCTCTCTTAAAACTCTCACAGATTCGTCAATATCAGATAAATTTGTTGCCCCGGTGCTCATAATAACAGGCTTTCCGGTTTTCGCTACTTTTTTCAGCAATTGCCAATCACAATTCTCAAAAGAGGCAATTTTATAAGCAGGCACGTTTAGTGCTTCCAGAAAGTCGACTGCAGTTTCATCAAAAGGTGTGCTAAAAGCAATTAATCCTTTCTCAATTGCGTAGTCAAAAATAGGTTTGTGCCAATCCCATGGAGTGTATGCTTCCTGGTATAGCTGGTATAAGTTTTTGCCCTTCCAAAGAGATTTTTCGTCGGAGATAAAAAAGTCGTCTGAATTTGCATTGATCGTTAAAGTATCTGCAGTGTAAGTTTGAAGTTTTATAGCTTGGGCACCAGCCTCAACAGCTGCATCAACTATCTGAAATGCCCTATCGAGTGATTGATTATGATTACCCGACATTTCAGCTATTATAAAGGGCTTGTGATTGGGCCCAATTGTAATATGGCCGATTTTGATATCTTTCATTAACTTATTTCTTTATAGATCTTCAATGTGTACTTTATGCCATTTTTATGAAAAAAGGCTGGATATTGTTCATTATCACAGATCCTGAGATTATTAAATTGTTCATCTATGGTTTTATGAATGTCC
>JACMRH010000208.1 GCA_014376535.1 Cytophagales bacterium
CTGATTGTTCCATCAGGAATGTTGATGTTTTGTTTTTCTATATCGATATGATCAAATAAATGCTCGTGCATAAATCTGAAATAACTTTGTAATGCTTCTGGTGAAATGGGATAATATTCATCTAGGTTAAAGGTTGCAACGTTTGTGAAACTCAGGTTTTCTTCCTTATGCAATCTAATTAATTCAGCATAAACACTTTTTGGAGTTGATCCTGTCGCAAGCCCAAGCACGCAGGATTGACCTAGGTTTTGTTTTGATTTAATTAACAAAGCTATTTCGGCGGCTACCTCTTTTGACGCCTCTTCCGATGATTCAAATACGGAAGTACGAAGCTTCTCAAACATCCCTGATTTCATTACAAAATATTTTACCAAATGAACGATAAAATTCCAAACTGGTTGTGCAGGGAGAACCGAATTAATCCATTGTTTGTAAAATGAAATATTTTTCTATATTTTGTTTTGCCTTTTGCCCAACAATTATGACTTACAAACTGTCTAGTTGGTGTAATTTCGTTTAACTTTACATTATTATTATAAAATTCAAGTATGGACATTTTCGTCGGAAGCCTTCCGTTTAAGTTAAAGGACAGTGAGCTCAAAGAACTTTTCGAAAAACATGGAGAAGTTACCTCTGCAAAAATTATTATTGACAAAGAAACCCGCCAAAACAAAGGCTTTGGTTTTGTAGAAATGCCCAAAGATGAAGAGGCTTTAAGTGCGATAAAAGCACTTGATGGTATGGAAGTGATGGGCCGAATGATCAAGGTTAACAAATCTGAAAAAAGAGAACCAGGATCATCGGGGCCAAGAAGTGAGGCGCCAAGAAGACCTGCGTTTAATAGAGATAATTCATCAGGTGGAAGCTCATCTCCAAGCTCTTCTGGTGGAGGCGGATTCAACCGTGATAGCAGTGGTGGCGGAAACTCTTTTAGCGGAGGAGGAAGCTCGTTCAACCGGAACAGCGGTGGTGGGGGCGGAAGTAGTTTCCGTGGTGGAAGCGGAGGCGGTGGCGGAAGCTTTAATAAAGACAACAATAAAGGAGGCGGCGGTTTTAAAGGTGGCCCTGATAAAAATAAAGAAGCAAAAAGTGGCGGCGGATTTAATAAAGGTGGCGGTAAAGGAACTGGGATCCCCAAAAAAAGACGTGACGATGAGGATGAAGATTAGTATTTGATTGCTTAACATAAAAAAGGGAGGATTTGATCGTCCCTTTTTTTATGGCGTTTGTTGATTCTTTTTAAGGGAACGGTTGCCAAGGCTTGGGCCGTTGACAACGTTTTGGATCTATGATGTCTAAAAGAAAATTCCTAAAGTTAATTCACTATGAAATAAAGGGCTATTGTAGCCACCATATCCACCTCCAAAATTTCCCATAATTTTTAGTTTTTCATTCTGGAATCCAATCATTCCACCTGAGTAAATATTACCATAATATTCCGTATGATTTGCTCCAAATAAGAACTTCCTGTATCTGAAATTTGCTGAAAGGTGAAGATAATTTATGTCTGTAATCTGCCTGCTTGTTAGATTATTGCTATAAATGGATGTTTGAGGTCTGACTGCAGGTTTTGAACCTAAATTAAAATAATGCTTGATTCCAATTCCGGCAATAGGTGTAAATGAGAATCGTGAACCTTCTTTGTTAATAGAATAACCAATATGAAAGTTTGGGTCAAAAGAGTAGAGAGTATTTTGTAAATCATGTCGTTCGATTTTTTCTATTCCTGGAGCTAAATCAGATTGAACAATATCAATCTGTTCTTTTGAAGAAGACCGTTCGAAAGGAATTTTAGAGAGAAGAATCAGTTTTCCGGAATTAACCTGAAATCCAAATCCTGACCTTAAAAGAGTGATGTCTGTTCTATCTCTGGCATACTGAACGGTTGATTCTCCATAAGGTATACCATCAGGATTTTCAATATTGTATAACGTAGAGTGCTGGTACAGATATGCAAACTGTCCTGTTTTGGATAAATATTGTTTTCCTACTTCAAAAAACAAGGAAGGTGAAATTGTAAATTTAATTTTATTGGGATTTGACCTTGACATGATATTGTATTTCGGTGCAATACAAATTCCGGCAACATGCTGATTTTGGTTCGTTAGAAATTCACCGGTTGAAGCTATTATTTGAATGCCTTCTTTTTTGTCCTTTTGAAGGTTTGATTGCAGATAATAAAAACCAATTCCTGATCCTAGCTTTTTTGAGACCTGGTCATAGCTGAAGGAAAAATTCTTGTCCTGCCTCTTTTGAGAATTGACCATATTGTAGCCAAGACTAATTCTCTTTTTTTCCTTTGCTCCTGCCAGGGAAGGATTCATCAGAAGTGGTAACTGGTTGGGCTGCGCAAATGGAACCTGCGCAAAAACAGGCTTTAAAATATTTAGCAACAGCAAACACCATAAAACATAATTTTTCATATTGTTAAAAATTAGGATTTACGGGCATAAAATCCGGAGAGGGTTTCAAATTCAAAGGCAATTTTCTTTTGGGTTTACTTTTCATTTTTTCTTCGTTAGTAGTTTGGTTGTTTATATTTGTTGTATTGGTTAAAGTATCTGGTCGCGCGATAATGGTTGTGACAGTTACTTGCTTCTTTTCATTAGGTTCTTCAACAGGAACAACAATGAGTATCAATTCTTTATTTTCAGCTATGTTTTTTTTTAAAGTAGCTTCAGTTTGAAGATTTTTATTAACCGCTTTTGGAATCTGCTTTTTCTGAGGAGCAATGACCTGGCGAGATTTAATTGTTTGAGGCTTTACTAAATAAATAGGCTCCAAGATTGGTGATCTATGTTCTTGCTTTGGGGCATTATAAAAGTTATTATCCTTTTCATGAAACCATGAAAAGAACCCGATTATCCCGATAATAATACTTACCGCCCCAATGCTTAATGGCAGCCAATATTGTGAATACCATACAGGGACTGCCTTTTGCAATAGTAAACCGGTTAAACCATAATCAGGAACGTTGTTTGGAACATGGGCGTAGGTTTGTGCCCAGAGAGCAAAGTCCTTTTCATATTCAGGATTTTGGTGGATTATATTAAGCAATTCTGCCTTTTCAGCATCTGACAAATTGCCTTCATGATAATCAAAAATGAGTTGTTCGATATTTTCCATTTTGGAATACATTTCAGCTTTTAAAATACCAGTTTAAGGTCGCCTATATAATCTTTGATTTTTTTCCTTGCCCTGAACAAATAGACTTTTACCTGCGATTCGTTAAGGTCCAGCATCTGGCCAATTTCTTCATAACTGTATCCCTCATAATCCTTTAGCAAAACAATTGATCTTTGCATTTCAGGAAGCAATGCGAGCGAATCACTTACAATTTTCTGCAGGTCTGGCTGGTCCTGTTCCAACCAACGCTCCGGAATACTATCCTCTTTTAAATATCTTTTAGACCTATTTAAGTGGTCCATGGACAACCTGTATGCGGTTGTAAATAACCAGGATTTTACATTTAAGAAATCTACAGAGGTCCTGTTTTCCCACAGGCGGGTATAAGTCTCCTGTGTAATGTCCTTTGCTACATTGCTATCCATCAACAACTTATCTGCAAAACGACAAATGCGGTTATTGTAGTCCTTTACAGCATTATTGTAAAGTTGAAGGGACATTAATAGGTATATATTGTGGTTGATTGCATTTCCATTTTTCCACTAATTTGATTTTTTGTCCATTGCACCACTTTAAATACTCTTCCATAAGCGTCCGCGTAAATGTCGTTTTCATATTCTTGTGGTTTTATCAGTTCATCAAATGGATTATAGGCTGATTTGAGTCCTAATTCAAAAGTATTTAAGCCTGAGCTTTGAAGTTCCGGACTAATTATTCCACCATATATTCCATATTGTATGTAATTAAAATCAGACAAAACATTTTTTTGATTCGAATATTTATAGTTTGTTAAATCCACGTAACTTATGACAGACAAAGTCTTTTTTTCTGGATCAATAACCCAATTGTGTTCTTCACTTAACTGATACATCGGTCGTGATTTATCTTTTCTATATACTAAGCATAAAAAAGAATAACCAGTGCCAGACACATTCTTAGTTACTTTGACGCTATCATGATATTTTCCAAAGTCACTTGGGGTGTATAGATTATCGATAAAATATGATAATTGAGAATTTTGGTCGTAAAAATATTGAATGGAATCGCCATATATGTAACCGCTGGGTGTGGTTTCTCGTCTGACAAAATTTATTATCTTACCATCTGAGTCATAATAATAATTGTATTGGTAAGATACATATTGGTTACTATGTCCGACCATGTTAATCTTTTTGATTTTTTTTCCATCAAACTCAAAAGTATAGCTCAATTGTTTTTTGTATCCAGTTGAATTGGTATCTAAATATGTCTCCACGGTAGACACTTTGCCATTAATGTAGCTTAAGTCATATTTTTCCTTTTGAGAAACTTTATTGTTAAATATTTCAAAACTTGAGGGGTAAATATTGACAGAGATACTATTCGTAACAGGCTTAATTTCTTCTATATTTTGCTTCTTGCACCCTATCAAACCAGCAACAATTGCTAAAACTAAAAATACTTTCTTCATCAGATTTTATTTGGTTTAGCAGTCAGACAAACAATGCCAATGAAATGTTACAGGCTAAAAGGAATTATTTTTGTAAAAGCTTTATTTGGCTATCCTCATTAGGATTGAGATTTTTTCTACTTTATTTAGTGTAACAGTATTTTAAATCAAAAAATACCGCTTGCCTAATTGCAGTAATTGTTATTAACACTTAAAGGTTTATTTTACTTATAACTAACAAAGGCAA
>JACMRH010000209.1 GCA_014376535.1 Cytophagales bacterium
CTGAATCCTACTATACCTGTTCACCTGGAATGCTGTTCAAAAAATATTCAAAAAATAAACTAGATAGTAGTCATCAATATCAGCGACAAATAGAGGATTTGTTGGTTTACTATAAATTAAAATCTGACAAAGCGAAAAACCTGGATGACAATCAAATAATTTTGGCTTTTGCTAAAGACTATAAAGTCAACCACATTTATTTAAAGCCAGGGGAAAAAACACCAGAAATTTTAAAGCCTTTTGTCTATGAAAGGACAAATATTGGTGAAAGAGATAGTTTGTTGTTTTTTAATATACCTTGACATGGCCTATTTTTAATGTGGAAATTGGTGTGCATCATCTTCTTTTCTCTTTCCACTCAATTTTTCTTTTCGGTTTTTTTCTGCTTGCTTATTAGCATGTTCCTGAACTTTGGTGTTCTGTTTGTTAACTTTTTCTGCTTTTTTATGGCTTTTTTTGCTTCTTTCCTTAATATGTCCTTTATCATATTCATTTTGGTTGGCAGTATTGCCTTCTGGAGGTTGGCAATATGAAAAGTTACAAATGGAAGTAAAAGTTATAAGTAAAATTGAAAATATAAGCTTTTTCATCGTAGAAATCTGGTTAACATCTGTAAAAATACAAATGTTAACAACTTAATTATTAGCCTCCTTTATTTTATTCAATAAATAATTATGTCCAATTATTTCTCCTACTGTCATTACAGCTCCGACTGTAACCCCATAAACTCCATGCATGTGAAGATTTTGACCTGTAATAAATAGGTTAGAAATTTTGGTTTTAGTTGAAATAAAGGTTCGTAAAGGATCCCTAAAGTCTTTTTTGATACCATATAATGCCCCATCGTAGGTTCCAATATAATCCCTGTAGGTTAAGGGTGTGGCAACATAATAACTTTTAATTTTCTCCCGGAAACCCGGAAATCTCTTTTCAACCAGGTCAATTAGTTTTTCAGCCTTTTCTGTTTTGAAATTATTGTAAGACTCACCTCTGTCATCTTCTCTGGAGACAATATTAAATGTATTATCCCATTCTTTTAGTTCACTTATGTCCATATAGGCCATGATACTCAGAGCTTCACTATATTTCTCATTTTTTGATGTAGCTGCAGAAAAGAGGGCAAAAGACAATGGCCATTCTTCTTTCGAATAAGTTGCTGTGGTCCATACATCTTCATTCTTGTAGCTGTAAATATTATAATTGAGATAAGGAAAACTGTCCTTCTTTAAAACAACGTAAAGTATAAAAACTGAATTTGTATTTTCCAGATTGACTATCCGGTTTTTGTATGCCTTTCTTAGTTTATCAGTTTCAATCATTTCCATCAACTTTGCAGGATGGTTACTGGCGATGAAGTTTTTTGCGGAGATTCTTTCTCCTGATCTAAGGACTGCATAGGCTACATTGGCATTATCCTGGTCCATTTCTAGTTTTGCAACTTCTGCAAGGCACTTAATTTTACCTCCATTATTTCTTATTTGCTTAGTTAAAAGGCTTGCTATCTGCGAACTGCCATCTATTAATTTATAAGAACTAATGATGTAAGAATTAACTACAAGTGCATGAACATAAAATGGAGTTACCTCAGGATCGCCGGCATATAAGATATTGGTTCCTGCAAGAACATTTTGCAATCGCACATTGGGTGTTAATTCTTCAAAATATTTTTTTGCATTAATGTAAAGAACATCTTGCCCTATCATGGTCTCACTTCCACCTTCTTCAAGGTTATACATAGGAAAGCAATTGCAAATCTGTTGCATCTTTTCACAATAAGTGTCAATTGCATTTCCTTCTTCGGGAAAATCAGATTTCAGGATTTCTTTAAACTTCTCATAGCCCATTCCATATCTGTAAGGAATGGGATTGTCTCCTATGTAAATATGCTCAAACCCATCTTCATCCATTCTTTGAAGCTTGAGTTTATCTATTAAATTAAAGTATTTGAAAAACTTATAAAGCGTTTGCCCTTTTTCTAACCCACCGATATAGTGTACACCGGTATCAAAAAGAACTCTGTCTCTTGTGAAAGTTTGAAGATTGCCACCAATTTGACGGTTTTTCTCTAAAATAATGACTTTATAGCCTTCCTGACTTAAAATATAGCCGCACATGAGTCCGCCAAGTCCGCTACCAATTATTGCTATATCGTAATTTTCAATTTCCATTAATCCAAACTTAAACGGGGATTGGTAGTTTAGTAATTTTCAAAATTGTATTAGAAGTGTTCTTTGATTTTTCAATGGTTTCAATGGAAACGTGGCCTAAGCCCTGAATAAATTCCTGAATTGATTGAAAATTTAAAAACTCCAATTCTTCTACGTTTGTTTTGTTAAATGAGAGAAACCTTGTTGAAAAGAACTCTGTCAAAACTGTTTTTTTATGGTCTTTTTTCTGGCCTGAATCACCGTCTCTTAAAAGCATAACTCCTCCCGGGTTTAATGAAGAATGGCAATTTTTCAGTAAAGATTTTTGTTGCTCTGAGCTTAAATAATGCAGAACGTCTGCAAGTATTATTCCGTCACAATTTTCTAATTCAAAAGTTGAAACGTCATCAGAATAGAATGTTACCTGCTTATTTCTGTGTATTGCCACATGGTCAGCAACTTCAATTTTATCTTTATCATAATCTATCCCTGTGATAGATCTTGCTGGTGAAACCCAATTTAACATGTGTGACATGAAACCATAACCACAACCTAGATCGTAGATTTTTCCTTGTGTTGGTATATGGTCATTAAATATTGTGTAATTTTTTTCGAGAGCCACTTTTATTCTCATGTACCATTCTATAACAGGCCCTTTGTAAATATAGTTTTGAACTAATCTGAAGTAATAAAAGTCAGGTGTATTTAATAACTGATATTCTTGTTTAATGAGCTTTGAGCAGTTTTTAGAAATATCCTGATAACTTTCTAATTGAGTTTCTTCAAATTTTATCCTTGGTAATATCTTAATTGTAAGAATGGCTTTGGTTAGAAGGAAATCGCTTTTCTGCATTGCGGCGCCTGTGCCATGTAAAACTATAGGCAAAATATCTAATTGAAGAGTTTTTGCCAAAAAGAACGCTCCTTTATGAAATCTCTTAATTGATCCATCTTCACTTCTTCCTCCTTCAGGAAATATGACAACTGAGAAACCTTCGTCAACTTTTCTTTTTACTAGTTCTAAACTGTTTTCAATTCCGTCGTCCACAGAATAAAAATCGGCCATTTGAACCATCTTTCCGAAGAATGGTGAATTCCATACCCAATTATTTGTAAAGAAAATTAGCTTAGGGTAAAGCATCAGTATGCTTAGTATGTCCAGAAAAGACTGGTGATTGGCTACAATAACACCCGGCTTTTTAAAATCTTCTTTCCCTGGATTTAATATTTGTTTTTTCACCATGTACATAATGTAAATAAGTGATCTTGCCATGAGCATTAAAATGCAATGGTAATAATATTTTACTTTTTTGTTGTTGATTCTCAATACTTTAAATGCCATCACTCCAGTAATTGTTAAAATAACACAGCCAAGCAAATAATACAAAAACGCAAAAAGAGATCTTGTTATACCAAACAGAGTTAAAGGAGGAAGATTTTTTTCTATTCTTTGTGTAATTAAAATCCTGAATAACAAGGGTATAAATAAATAACCTACCAACATAACGCATAAAATTCCCAATACAGAAATAATGGCAATTGATTTTAAGGCAGGATGTTGGGCAAAAATTAAAACACCAACACCAATCAAGGTGGTGAGCATAGAGAGAAAAATAGCGGTTTTGTACGATGCCAGATTTTTTTTGCCTGCTGAATACTCTGACTGCAAACCTTCCATTATAAAAATGCTGAAATCGTCACCTAAACCGAATATAAACGTGGAAATGATGATGTTTACGATATTGAATTCAATATCAAATAGAGCCATAAAACCTAAAATCCAAACCCAGCTTATTAGCATCGGTATAAAAGTGATCAGCGCGAGTTCGATCCTCCCATAACTCAATAGCAAAATAGAAAATATAAGTATGGAGCTATAAGCCAATATTTGGTTAAAATTGTCTTTTACAACGTCCATTAACTTATTGGCTGCGTACTGTTTATCCAAAACAACTGCATCCGGATTTTGAATTGAAAGTTGGTGGTTAACCTTGCCAGAATGTATTTTAGGAACTTTAAGGTTGGTGATTACAGAAACAAAATCTTTATCTGTCGAGATCAGATCAGTTAGGAAGGTATTGAGTAGAAAGCTTTTATCTGGTTCTGATAGATAATTCTGTTCCGTACTGAGAAATGAGAAAAAATCCTTGAATGCTTCTGGTTTTAAGCCGGTTTCGGTGGCCGCTTCTTCAAAGTTTGTTGAGAAAAGATTGATTTTTTCTTTAGTCCAAAAGTTTTTCCAGAGGGAAATCCTAAGTTTTTGTAAAGAATCGGAGGGTAGAAGGAATTCTGTGCTGGTGTGGAAATTAACCAGTTTTTGATCTTCTAATTGGTTTACAATTCTGCTGCCTTTTTCTGAAGCTTGTAAAACCTCTTGAAGATTATGCCCCGTATATAAAACAAATATGTTTTTTGTTGTGCCTGAGTTTTGCTTTGATAAATGTTCTTCCGCGATTTTTAATTTAGGAGTCATATAATTCAGAGAAGACAGGTCGCTCTGAAATTTTACTTTATTGTAAAAAAAGCCAAGGAATATAGTCAGGATAATACCTAAAGCCACAAGTATCTTACTCTTTTCAAATTGTATATTTCCTATTTTCTCTAAAGTTTCTGCCAACCAGCCGGTTTGCAATTCATGCTTATCAGTTTCTTTGACTAATTGAGGTAATAGGATTAAAGTAAAAATCCCGCCACCTAAAAGACTTAAAGCAGAGAACAATCCAAAATCTTTAAGTACTTCAGAGTCAATTAATGTAAGGCTGAAAAATGCTCCAATAGTTGAAATGTTCCCGATAATAAGTGGTAAGGAAATGTCTTCGAGCGTTTTCTTAATAGAGCCTGTATGTTTGTAATGGGTAAGGAAATGAAGTGAGTAATTGATAGAAATACCAATAATGATAGCCCCGGCACCCATTGAAATAGCTGAGATGCTGGTTTTAAATAACCAGATGCTGGCAGCCGCAAACAACATTCCAAACGCAACTGGTACCAGAATAACAAATGGCAAGCTCCATGACCTGAAATAACCCCATATGAGTAAAGTCATGAGCGTTAGAGCAATGCACATTGTAAGGTAAATATCTTGTTGAATCTGTTTGGCATTACAAACAGCCACCGCACAGCCACCAAAATATTCCGCTTTAACATTGGCATTCTGTGTTTTTGCCAAATCGGCAATGGCCAAATCTATTCTTTCTATTAATGCAGCATTTGAATTTATATCATTAGCCGGAACGTTTGGTTTTAATATGATTAAGAGGTTTTTCTTGTCTGGCGACATAACATAGCCATCCTGAATGCCATAATTTTCGACTGCCTGGCTTTTGGATAACTTTTGAAGGGGAATGGTTGTGAAGAATAAAGGGTCAGCCAGAAAGTAATTTCGCATAGCACTTCCTGCTGGTGTACTTAACATTTTAAGGCTTCCTTGTAAGCGGGAAACTATGGCTTTTTTCTCTATGCTGGAATCTATTTTTCTATAATCTTCATCGTCCAAAAAAACTGGAAGGTTTCTGTTGAATATTTCGTATGTCTTCTGGGTAATATTATCAGGAAGCCTATGTTTTATTTCTTTAATGTACTTTTTGGCAATACTATCAGATTGCAATCGTGAAGTCAATTGGTCGGAATATTCCATCAATTGCAGGGAAGGGTCTTCTGATAAGGAATCTTCTGAATAAACGTTTATGATAAGCTTATCAAAAGCAGCGGATTTTAAAAATACATCCTGAGTTTTAGCAAGGCCAGATTTGCTGGGCAAAATTCTTGCTATGTTTTGTTCTAGTTCAAGATTTAAAGAGCCAAAAATGAAAAATGTAGCTAGGCCAATAGTCAGCAACCAAAATATGCTCCTTTTTCTTTTAAAAATTTGAAATAAAGATATAA
>JACMRH010000210.1 GCA_014376535.1 Cytophagales bacterium
CAACCACGTTCCTTCCCAATTTTCGTAAAAATTTCAGCGTATCCAGGATAGTAATCGTCTATAACATCTTGCATGGAACTGGCAACATATCCTAACGAATGTAAGCCTACCTTCAGTTTATCTGGAGTGTGCCCGGCTTTTCCCCCTGCTTCTCTGTAAAGATCTACCAGTGGCCTAAATCTGTGCGTGTCGCCACCAATTATGGCAACCATAAGAGGTAATCCCAAAGTGCCTGCACGTACAAATGATTGTGGGGTCCCGCCAACACCTAACCAGATCGGAAGTTTATCCTGGTAAGGTCTTGGGTAAATGGGTTGATTTTTTAAGGCTGGCCTGAATTTTCCAGTCCAGTTAACAATTTCATTTTCCCTGATATTTAATAGCAATTCAAGTTTCTCAGTAAACAAGGCATCATATTCTTGAATATTTAGTCCAAATAATGGAAAAGCTTCTGTAAAAGAACCTCTGCCAACCACCATTTCAGTTCTGCCTTGAGAAACCAGGTCTAAAGTAGCAAAATTTTGAAACACCCTTACAGGATCAGCTGCGCTTAAAACTGTGACTGCACTGGTAAGTTTTATTCTGTTTGTTCTTGCGGCAGCAGCGGCTAATATAATTGTAGGGGCGGAGTCTAAATATTCTTTTCTGTGATGCTCGCCAATCCCAAATACATCCAAACCGACTTTGTCAGCATGTTCAATCCTTTCAAGCAAATCTGCAATGGATTTTGTCCTGCTCTTAGTGTTAATATTATCAAGATCTGCAACAGCGGCAAAACTGTCAATTCCGATTTCCATATAATTTTAGAATTCTAAATTAAAATTGGAAAACGTTAATTAATTGAATGCAGTTCAATAAAAAATGAGTCTAAATTCAGAGATAATCAACCAGCCACTGTTTCCCATTTTTTATACAGGGAAGTTAATTCATTGTTTAATTTGTCATAGAGTATATTCGTATCCGCAAATTTCTTTACATCGCTGTAAACCTGAGGCTTACTCAATTCTTCTTCAAGTTTCTTTTTTTTATCCTCTAACTCCTGAATCTGAACTTCAATTTTGTTCAATTCATTTTTGGACACATTAGAAACCGCTGGTTTAACTTCTGTTTTTTTAGGTTGTTCTCTAGCAATTTCTTTTTTTGCAGGAGCCTGATTTTGAGAGCCTGCAGTTTTTTCTCTAGCCTTTTGCCAGATCATGTATTCGTCATAGGGTCCCGGATATTCTTTAATCAATTCATCTTCGATATACCAGATTTTGGTTGCAGTGTTAGATACGAAATGCCTGTCGTGGGAAACGGCTACAAAAGTACCTTCATATTGCTGCAGAGCCTGGATTAGAATATTCACAGACATCATGTCTAAGTGATTGGTTGGCTCATCCAAAAGCAAGAAATTAGATTGGGATACAAGGGTTTTGGCCAATGCAACACGGCTTTTCTCACCACCAGATAGCACTTTTATTTTCTTGAAAACATCATCAGCTGTAAATAGGAAACAGCCCAAAACGCCTCTTAATTCCAACTCATTTTTTTCTGGTGCATGGTGCACCATTTCTTCGAGAATAGTATCGTTTAAGTTTAAAGACTCTAATTGATGCTGAGCGAAAAATGAGGTTGTAACGTTGTGTCCCTCAATACGTTCCCCTTCCATTTTTTCAACTCCTGCCAACAATCTCAAAACTGTTGATTTTCCTTTACCGTTTGCACCAATCAAAGCAACTTTATCGCCTCTTAATAATTGCGCATTGGCATGTTCCAGGATTATATTATCGCCATAAGCTTTTCTGACATCCTTAATGTCAAGAACGGTTCTGCCTGAAGGATTTTTAAAAGTAAACTTAAAATTCACCTTCGCATTATCTTCACGAACATCGTCAATCACATCTAATTTTTCCAAAGTCTTTACCCGGCTTTGAACCTGTCGTGATTTACTTGCTTTGGCTTTGAAACGCTCAATAAATTTTTCAGTTTGTCTTATTTGTGCTTGCTGATTTTCAAAAGCTCCTTTTTGTATTTCATTTCTAAGGTCTTTTTCTTCAACATAAAAAGAATAATTTCCTGAATATAAATTGAGCTTTGCATTGCTCACTTCTACAATGATATTAATACAATTGTCAAGAAAGGCCCTATCATGAGAAACAACCACAACTGCACCTTCATAATTTTGGAGATAATTTTCAACCCATTCTATAGATGGTAGGTCCAAATGGTTGGTTGGCTCATCCATCAATAGGAGAGAAGGTTTTGCTAAAAGCAGTTTTGCCAACATTACACGCATTCTCCATCCTCCTGAAAATTGCTTTAGCGGCCACTGTAATTGCTCTGTCCTGAATCCTAAACCCTCAAGAATTTCTTCTGCCTTTGATTGAATAGAATAACCATCTAACATGGAAAACTCTTCCTGCAAATTTCCCAGGGTTTCCATTATTTCTTCTGTATATTCCGTTTCCAGTTTATGCAAAAGCTCATCTATTTGTGTCTGAAGAATATTTTGCCTTTCAAATGCCTGCATAGCTACTTTCAATATGCTCTCATCCGATTCATAAGAAAGTAAATCCTGGTTTAGAAACCCAATTGTACAATCTTTGGCCATACTTATATCTCCACTGTCTGGCTTATATTCTCCAGTTAACAATCTTAATAAAGTAGATTTACCTGTTCCATTAGGACCTATAAGGCCAATTCTGTCTTTTGGCTTAATGTGTAAACTTGCATTGTCATATAATGGCCGGCTACCAAAGTAGAAAGAGAGGTTATTTATTGCTAACACAGGGGAGGTAATTTATTAGAACTACAAATTTGCGAAAATTTGCCGGTAATATTGTTGTCTGTTATAACAAAACCATATTTTCCGTTTTAGGAAGCTCTATGCCATTCATTTTGAGAAATATTTGGGCTAGTACTTCAACATCGCGTTTGCAATAATTCGCAATGCTTTCAAGGTCTTCATTTAAATGATAGGCACTTGATACCTTCGATCCGTCAATTCCTTCTTTACTTGTAGGAATATCAAACACAGCAGCTAACAATTCTAATGATGTAAAACTTTTGCGGTCGCCAAATTTCCACATTTCTAATGTGTCGTGATGTTTTACTTCCCACGGCTTTTTGCCAGCAATATCGAGGCACTTTGGTAACTTTAGGCCATTTACCAACATTCTGCGGCATAAATATGGAAAGTCAAACTCTTTCCCATTATGGGCGCACAAGATTATATCATCACCTTTAAATCCTTTTTCTAAAACTTCACAGAATTCGATAAGCAATTCTTTTTCATTATCTGAGGCTATTGCTTTTGTTCGAAGACAAAGTTCTTTGTCTTCGTTTTTATGAAAGTAACCTAAGCCGATAACAACTATTTTACCGAACTCAGCATAAATGGCACCTTTTTCAAAGAAATAACTATCAGGGTCAGTGCAATTAGGGTTTATTGTTAATGCTTTCTTATTCCAGGCTTCTTGCAAACGAGGATGCAGCATTGAATAATGTTTGGTCAGACAAACAGTTTCAATATCAATAAAGACAAGGTTTTTAAGGAGCTTGTTCATTTATTTAAAAGATAGTGGATGATATCGATATCATATCTCACTTTCAAATTTATGAAAAAAAGTAAAACTAAAGCAATTATAAAGGCCAGCATTATGCCTATAAAACCACCCCCTGCAACTTTTTTAGTATTAACAATGTATTTTTTTGTAGATGATTTTAAAAATTCATTTAGTGCTTTAAATGCCGGATAATAAACTATAACAGTTACGGCCATGGATATAGCATTTGTTTTAAAAATGTTTTCAGTCTTTAAATATCGCCCAGCCCAATTGGTAATAACTTCTACCAATATATTAGCTAAAAGTATAGTAAGACATAAAATAAAAAGATCAGTAATCTTTTTCTGATTCACAAAGAAGAAATATTACAGGATTTTAAATTCTGTACGCCTGTTAAGTTCCCGGCCTTCATCTTCATCATCATTTGAAGCAAGCGGATGTTCTTTTCCGTACCCTACAGCTTTTAATCTTTCGGATGATATTCCCTTCTTAATAAGATAATTAACTACAGCCTGAGCGCGTTTTTGTGACAAAATTTTGTTAGCCTCTGCTGAACCAACATAATCTGTATGGCCATCAATTTCAATCTTCATGTTTGGAGATTTTTGAAGCATGCTTAACAATCTTTGTAATTCAGGTTCTGAATGTGAGGTAATGGATGCTTGATTAAAGTCAAAATAAATATTTCTTAAAATATATTTTTTACCAGCCACATATTTTGAAAGGGCAAGATCTTGAACAGATTCGGTTTCTTCATAAGATGGATTAATAGAAATCCCTTTCGATTTTTTTACAAAACCAACAGACTGAACAACCAAACTGTAATTTCTGTTTTTCTTTTCATTTAAAGGCAAGGTATAATAACCATCAGCAGAAGTTTTTATTGATTTGACCAACTTACCTTTTTCATCCAATAAATCAATAGAAGCCTCTATAGGCTCTCCGGATTGTCCGTCAAATACTCTTCCTTTGAAAGTGACGGATTTTAAAGTTTTAGGCTCAGCAGTTGCTTTAATTTCATCTTTTATTTCTTCTTTAATATCCTTTGCTTCTACTTTTACAGTATCTTTTACAACTTCCTCAACTTTAGCAGTTAAAGTGTCCTTAATAGGCTCTTCAACTGGTACAGAATTTGTAATTTTATATATATCCTTTTCGCCTTGACCGCCATTTCTTACTGAAGCATAATAACCATGAACGCCATCACCAGACTCCACATAGTAAATATCATCATCTACGGTGTTAATGGGATAGCCCAAATTTTCTGGTTTACCCCATTTATCACCATTTAGGGTACTTTTAAATATATCATACCCCCCCATGGAATTATGTCCTGATGAACTAAAATACAGATGTTTGCCATCTTCTGTTAAAAATGGACTGTCTTCATCATATTGAGTGTTTAGAGTCTCACTAAGGTTTGCTGGTTGGCTCCAGATACCTTTATCATCCTGCTTACAAAAATATAAGTCCAATCTGCCTTTACCTCCCGGCCTGTCGCTGGAGAATATCATAAGTTTCCCGTCACTTGAAAAAGATATAGAAGCTTCCTCATATTTAGTATTTATATGTTCAATTCTTTCAGGTTTGGACCAGTTCCCATCTGCACTGTGGATACATTTATAAATATCGCCACCATGAGTTTCACGATAAATATAAAGTTCTTTTCCGTCGTGGGATAAACCATTGGTAGCATCATGAAATTCGGTATTTACTGCTGTTCCAATATTTTGAGGCGCACCCCATTTACCGCCTTTATCTTTCTTCGTTACATAAATGTCCTCAAAAAACTCATTGTCCCTGTCTTTTTTATTTCCTGTAGTACCTTGTCTTCTTGAAGTAAAAATCATGATACTTTCATCGGATGAAATTACAGGTGCGTACTCCTCATATTCTGTATTGACTACACTCCCAAGGTTGATCAGTTCCTTTGTAGCTTTTTTACTGTAAAAAATCTTTCCACTTTCACATTCGGCAATGTGTTTATCAGCTTTTTTTATTAGATCTATTTTGTTCGATTCTGTAGAAGTGGACAGATCTTTTTTATATAAATTAAAATTTTGTATTGCTTTATCGAATTGGGCACCAAAATGATAACCTCTACCAATCAAATAATGTACATCAGGAGAAATTTTTGGATCTAACAGATAGGCCTTTTCAAGATATTTAACAGATTTCTCCTTTTCTTTAGATTCTTCGTAACATTTACCAACCATAAGGTTGGCCCTGGCGTTTTTTGGATTGAGGCTAACTGCTTGTAAATAAACTTCTAGGGCGTCTTTTTTGTCACCGAAACCATACATTTCATCGGCTAGTTTTACAGCATCGACATCAGCCTGGGCAAAGCTATTTTGTATACTGAATGAAATTAAAAATAAGAGTAAAATATACTTCAACATTGTAACTTTAAACTAAATGGATTGCGACTTAACCATAAATAACGTGAAACAGTAATAAAGGTTTAATACAAAGGTGATTAAAAGATATAATCATTAAGATATCAGTGAATATTTATTTACACAAATAATTAATTTAGAAATTAAAAATGTCCTGGGACTTATACATAAAACAATTTCAAAATTATTTAAAAATAGAACGATCATTATCTCCTAATTCAGTTGATGCATACAAGCAGGATATTGAAAAGCTTAAACAGTATTTTGAGCTGAGTGGAAAAATAGTTTCACCTATTTTAATTCAAGGAAAAGAAGTTTCTGAATTTCTAGTATACTTGAATGAACTGGGATTGGCGCCTCATAGTCAGGCTAGGATTTTATCTGGAATAAAATCGTTTTTTAATTTTCTAATGGCCGAAGATCTTGTCAAAGAGGATATTCTGGCATTGGTTGAAGCACCAAAACTTGGAAGGAAACTTCCTGATTTTTTAAGTTTTAATGAAATTGAAGCTTTGTTAGTTTCTATAGATCTGTCTGAAAACGAAGGGCATAGGAATAGAGCTATGATTGAGTTACTTTACAGTTGTGGGTTAAGAGTTTCAGAACTTGTTTCACTTAAACTTAACCAATTGCACTTCAGTTCAGGATTTATAAGAGTGGTTGGGAAGGGGAATAAAGAAAGGTTAATTCCGGTTGGAAGAGAAGCAATCAGATACGTTAATTTATATATAGAAAATCATAGAAATCAGGTTCCGGTCCAAAAGGGAAATGAAAATTATGTTTTTTTGAACAGAAGAGGTAAATCTTTATCGAGGGTGATGATATTTCTAATTATCAAGTCCCTTGCATCCAAAATTGGTTTAAATAAAGAAATTAGTCCCCATACTTTTAGACACTCTTTTGCCACACATCTAATAGAGGGCGGTGCCGATTTAAGAGCTGTACAAGAAATGCTTGGACACGAATCCATTACGACAACCGAAATATATACTCATTTAGACCGGGATTATTTAAAACAAATTATAACAGAATTTCATCCCAGAAGTTAAGAAAGATCAGTTTTTAAAATGAACTTAAAATTTTCTAATGTTAAATTTTTAAAAGTTTTTCAAAGAGCATTATATGCTTATTTTTGGTGGAATGTCAGATAATACAGATACATCCGTTTTTGATCCGCAGCTGCTAATAGTAGTACAAAATCTAACCGTTCAATTCACAAATGATGAGGGAACAAACATTGCCATCAAAAATGTTGATTTTCAATTATATAAAGGTCAGATATTAGGAATTGTTGGCGAATCCGGATCAGGTAAATCCGTAACTTCCTTAACCATTTTACAACTTCTCAATATTCCACCAGCAGAAATCACATCTGGTAAAATATGGTTTAATTCCAGGTTTAAAGGTTGGATAGATTTAGTGAAATTAAGTAGGAATGAAATTATTCATTTAAGAGGCAAGGAGATATCCATGATATTTCAGGAGCCCATGACTTCATTAAATCCTGTATATACCTGTGGAAACCAGGTGGCTGAGGCTTTAATGCTTCATGAAAAAATAACCTGGAAGGAAGCAAAAATCAGGTCATTGGAATTGTTTGCAAAGGTGAAGTTGCCTCAACCAGAGAGGATATTTGATTCATATCCTCACCAGATCTCAGGAGGGCAGAAGCAAAGAGTTATGATAGCGATGGCTATAAGTTGTAAACCTGCTCTAATAATTGCAGATGAACCAACAACAGCACTTGATGTTACTGTACAGGCTACGATTTTGGATTTGTTAGAAAATATCAGAACTGAACTAGGCACCTCCATTCTTTTTATTACTCATGATTTGGGAGTAATAGCGGAGATTTCAGAAGAAGTAATGGTGATGTACAAAGGTAAAATTGTGGAAAAGGGTTTAACACTGAATATTTTAGCCAATCCTCAGCACCCTTATACACGTGGTTTACTTGCTTGCCGGCCCAAGCTCGATTTTAAATTAAAAGTACTTCCCATCGTGTCCGATTTTATGGCGACAGATAAAGATGGAAATATATCAGAAAGACGGAATGGGCCATTCAGTTCTGTAGGAGAAGCTATTTTTATGAATTTGATTACCAATGATGAAATTCAGCAAAGGAATAAGGAGCTTATTCAGCAGGAACCAGTTTTGAAGGTAAAAAATCTAAAAACTTATTTCCCAATAGGGAAAGGTCTCTTTAGAAAAGCCACTCATTTTGTGAAAGCCGTAGATGATGTCACTTTTGATATTTATCCTGGTGAAACAATTGGTTTAGTAGGAGAATCCGGATGTGGAAAAACAACCCTTGGTAGAACCCTAATTCGCCTGGTTGAACCTAGTTCAGGTAGTATCTTATATAATGGTAGAGATATAAGCACTTATAAATCTACCGAATTAAGACAGTTAAGGAAAGAGATGCAAATCATTTTCCAGGATCCTTATTCATCATTGAATCCTAGAATGACAATAGGAGAGGCCATTATGGAACCGATGAGAATTCATAATATGCTAGGCTCTGAAAAGGAAAGAAAAGATAGAGTAGTAGAGCTACTTGAAACTGTTAACCTTCATGGCGACCATTTCAATAGGTATCCGCATGAATTTTCCGGGGGACAAAGACAACGAATTTGCATTGCAAGAGCACTGGCTTTAAATCCTAAATTTCTTATCTGTGATGAATCTGTTTCAGCACTTGACGTATCTGTTCAGGCACAGGTATTAAACCTTATAAACAGCCTCAAAGAAAAATTCAATTTTACCTGTGTTTTTATATCCCATGATCTTTCAGTAGTAAAGTTTATGGCTGATCGTATTATAGTGATGAACAAAGGGATTATAGAAGAAATAGGGTTTTCAGAAGACATTTATAATAATCCTCAGTCACAATATACCCGAAATCTTATTTCGTCAATACCCAAAGGCACAGTAGAAGATATTAGAAAGGCCCATAAAAGAAGAATGGAAGTGAAAAAATAACTCCCGGAAAGAATTTAAGTTCTCCCGGGAGTTAAAATTTAAAAAGGGACTATTTATATCCTTTTATCATTGATTTCACAGAACCATTAATTTTCAATTCGAATAAATAAATTCCTTTTGTAAGTCTTTCAGTTGAAATTTTGATAGAATTATTTCCTGAACTGAATCTGGTAGATTTCTTTGTTTCGATTATATCTCCCATAACATTTAGTACATTCAATTCAACTTCTGAAGCAGTTGTAAGGTTAAAATCCAGGGTAACTTCTTCAGTCAATGGATTTGGATAAAGGTTAACACCATAAAACAGGTTTGTACCTTCAATGTTAGTTACTGATGTGATGAAAGCGCTGTCAATGGCTGCTGCAATATCTTTTACTGCGATACCTAATCCAATTAAGCCTTTGCTGACTACAGCACCCGACATAAAATTTACAATGTAAAGACTGTCGTTTGTTGATGTTCCAGTATTTGCAGATAGGAAGGTAATGTTGCTTGAACTTGATTTTTCATAGAATATATCTAGATCATTACTTGGACTGGCTAAGTTTACTTTTAACCTAGTAGCAGCAGTTGTAGTTAACGTACCTCTGTTTGGCGGACTTTGTAATACGAAAACATTCAATGAATCGTCATAACCGATAAGTTGTGTTGCAGTTGTACCATCAAAACTATTTGTGTAACCAATAGAGCTTACAAAAGGATTCTTACCAAAATTAAAATCGGTACTTGCATATGCCAATGATGTATCAGTAAATGCAAGGCCACCTGTTATAGGATTTAATCTGTAGTTGTTATTGTTCGAACCTACAATTCTGATTCTGTCAGCCATTGGATTAAAATCAAAACCAGTTAGGTTACTTCCTAAAGCAAGTGTAAATGGTGTAGGTGTAACAGATGTGGCAACTCCTGTCATTGTATTTAAAGTGTACAACTGAGCAAAATTACTTTTTCCATTATAACCCAAAACGTATAATTCTTTAGTTTTAGGCCTGAAATCCATTCCTACTATTGTATCTCAGGCAGTTAATCCAGTAATAGTTACCAGGTTTAGTATAACTTTCGGATTTTCTGAATCAAAAGAAATAAGGTTGGCTAATCCCTGTAAGCCAAATATCAATTTGCCTGTTCTTGGACTTGGAAGTGTGCGATCAATTTCTACTGCAATATCTTTTATCATGCCTGTAAGACCAATTTGTCCAACTATTGCAGCACCACCTGTAGTTGTGTTAACAGTGTAAAGATTTGATGCTGAGCCTATTCCACTTATAGACAGATATGCAGCATTACCTAAAGTGCTTGGATCTTTATAAATATCAAAACCTGACATTACAGTAGATCCTGGAGTAATGGTAATATTTGTTGAACCTATTGTGTTCAAAGTACCTTCATTAGGAGGAATCTGACTTGTAATGATATTCAAAGAATCATCATAATTAAATAGGGTAGTAGTTCCTGCACCAATAAAGCTGTTTGTGTAGGCGCTTGCACCTGCATTAGGATTTTTGCCAAAATTAGCATCAGCCTGTGCGAACTTTAAATTCCCGTCTTTGAATGCAATTGCCCCAGTTACAGGATGTAATCTGTAGCTATTGTCAGTTCCTGAAACTACTCGAATTCTGTCAACTGTGGGATTAAAATCAAAACCAACTTTAGAACCGTTTCCTAATCCTAGTTTAATTGTTGTAGAACCTATTTTAGTAGCAATAGCAGTGATTTTATTGATTGTATAAAGATTAGATGTGCTATCAGTACTATTATAACCTAATGCGTATAATTCTCCTGTGTTTGGTCTGGAGTCGATACCCACTAAAGTCTGACCTGATGTTATCCCAGTGATAGGAATGGCTGGCTTAGCTTGCTGCGGATTAGAAGCAAGAAAACTGGTTAACTCATTGTTTGAAGTTAAGGCGAAAATATTCTGTGCATAGACAGAATTTCCCATAACCCCGAGTACTCCAGGTAGCAAAATTTTAAAAACAGAATTAAAGTAAGATTTTTTCATAATGTAAAGTTTAATTTAAACTTATTTACGAAGGCAACTTTAATAATGGATTATAAGTTTCTATAAAATTTAATGTTTTATTTAACCTGATATATTACTTAATAGGTATAAAACAAAAAAACCGGTCACTTTCGTAACCGGTTTGTCTAAAAAGAATAATATATAACTAACTTCTTTTGTAACGTTTGTTGAATTTCTCTACACGTCCTGCTGTATCTACAAATAATTTTTGACCTGTATAGAAAGGATGAGATTTAGAACTTACCTCTATTTTAACAACAGGATAAACATTACCATCTTTCCAGGTAACAGTTTCTTTTGAAGTCATTGTAGATTTTGTTATAAACTCAAAACCACTGGCCATGTCATGAAAAACGACTGGATGGTAATCTGGATGAATATTCTGTTTCATTATTTTTTTGTTGATATACTTTTCTAAAGAATTGCAAAAGTAAAATATTTTGAATTTATATCCAAATTTATAATTAGAACTTCCTTTTCTATTAAGATAAAGGATCTGGATTGAATATATTCTTCAATGTTTCACCTTTAAGCATACATTCTTCATATTCTTTTTCAGGATCAGAGAGTATTGTAATTCCGCTTCCTGCGGAATAGAAGCCCTTGCCAGTATGCGAATTGTAAAACATACTTCTGATTAAAACATTGAAATCAAAATTTCCCTTTGGATCCATAAAGCCCATCGTTCCTGAAAACGGACCTCTGCTGCTTATTTCCAAATCTACTATAAGTTGCATTGCCCTAATTTTAGGTGCTCCTGTCATGCTTCCCATAGGAAATGTTTTTGCAAAAATTTCAGCTGTTGATAAGTCTTCTGCTAATTTTCCAGTAACGGTAGAAACCATTTGATGGACATTTTGAAAAGAATACACATCACATAGTTTTTCCACTTTAACTGTACCGTACTGACAAATAGTAGATAAGTCATTTCTTACCAAGTCTACAATCATGATATTCTCAGCTCTTTCCTTTTCGCTGCTTTTAAGGTCGCTTATGCTTTTTATATTTTCAGCCTGATCAGCAAAAACAGGGGAAGTCCCTTTCATGGGTTGTGATATAATTTTTGCATTTAGTTTCTTTAAAAACCTTTCAGGCGAGGCACAAACGATACAATAATCTCTTGCTTTAAAAAATCCAGAAAATGGCATGGGGGATGCCAGGTTTAATACATCATAAATTAGGTAAGGATCGTAATAAATGCCTTCTGATTCAAATTTAATACAATAATTTATCTGATAAATATCACCTCTTTGCAAATGAGATTTTAATATTCTAATCTTTTTAATATACTCATCTCTGGAAATTTCAGCTATAAACGCACCTTTTATTTTATTTTTAGAAAAATCAGGAGTAATATCATTTATTTCTTTAAGGATCATTTCAGGATCTCCATTTGTTTCAACTGAAATAATATTCTCCTTTGAAAAAGTAATAATGGTAGAAGGAACAAAAAATAATCCTGGCAAAAAATAAGCCGATTTCATTTCAACATCCCTGGAATTATAGCCAAGAAAGCCAAAGGCCCAATCTTTTAATTTTGAAACTTTATTTAAAAAATCTGTAAAATCGGGTTCATCATTGGTAAATTCCTGAACACAACCTACTGCAAGAATTTCAGGGAAGGATTCGTAACTATATATCTTACTATTACCATTGAGATAACAACAGTGAGTTTGTGAAGATCCCCATTTTAAAGCTTTCTTTTTAAACGATTGTAGGTCTTTAAGATGGTATTTTTTTTTTATCCGCATAATTAAGGTCCCGGAAATTGGGAATTCCAGGACCTGAAACTTATTTTTTCACCGAAGGCTTAGCTGGAGAAGGTTTTACTTTTTTCTCGACCAATTGAATATTGTTTAGTGCCAGGGCAAAGTCCGGTTGGATTTTTAAAGCTTCTTTAAAATCTGCTTTTGCTTCCTCATCTCTTTTTCCTTCCAGTTGCATAACACCGCGAATATTGTAAGCAGCAGCCTTTAAAATCACTTTTTGATTTTCTTGTCCGGTATTTATATTAACTTTTTCTGACAATGATTTATCATCTTTAATTATATCACTGATGTTTTGATTACACTCTCCGTATCTCTTTAGCTGATATTGTAATACAGCAATTTGATATTGATGAAATAAGTTTTTGCTTTCAGAAAAAAGCTTTTCGTAGCTTACTAGAGCATCTTTTACCAAACCCAGGTTTTGCTCAGCAATTGCTTTAATTTCCAGAATATTATTTCTGGAAGGGTTCTCTGCTAATAATTCTCTGCTTAATAAAATGCACTGACCAAAGGAACCGGCATTGAAATAGATAAATAGCAATGAATCTTTTAAACTCTTATCTAAAGGATTGATAGCCATCATTTTGAAAATAGCACCTTTTGCAACATTAAGGTCACTATATTTCAAAGCATTAAAATAAACATCACGTTCCATGCGATAGGTTGCTGTATCTTTTGGAGAAATAGTGCTTTTTGTCTGTGCATTTGATAAAGAAATGAAACAGAGGGTAAAAAAAGTAATTAATAAGTATTTTAACATAGTTTAGTGAAATTTAAACCCAAAGCTAAACAGCATCGGCATAAAACAAAAATTGATCTTTAGCTTATTTTTTATTAATACTGAACACCGCAACTGCTCCAAGTACTCCGCCTAAAATAGTGTTCCAGGTAATGGTTTCCTGTAATAGAAATAGAGAAGATAATGCTGCTGATAATGGTACCAGGAATATAAAGCTGCTTGCCTTTTCAGCTCCTAGTTCGGTGGTAGAGTAAAAATAAAAAGATGTGGCGAAAGTTGTTGTAATAATTGCGCTGAAAAACATGTTTAACCAAAAAACACTGTCAGACTTCTTTATTACATTATCAATTTCAGCAAATCCAGCTATATTAAGGAGCAATAAACTGCAAATCAAATACATCCAAAGTGAAAACGAAATTGAAGAACCATATTTCCCTGCCTTTGAAGTAAACTTACTAAGTGCAGCCCAGGTAATGCTTGCAAGAATAAAAAATGAATTTCCGGGATTAAATAATGTGCTGTCAGAGTTCCAGGCATGTAGTAAAACTGCCCCAGCTAAAAGACCTAAAATTAAACCTATTGCCTCATTTCTAGTAGGCAGTTTTCTATTCAAAAGTATTCCTAAAAGGTAAGAAAATACAGGATTTAGGGTGGTGACCATTACACCACCTGCTCCAGGTTTTCCATATTTTAGTCCATTAAAAAAAAGATAGCTGTAACCAGACATACACATACCTGCAAAAATCAAGGTTAGGTAACCATCCTTTTTTAAGGAAAGTGGTTGTTTTAACAATAATAAAAGTGGCAAAAGACCCAGGAATGTTACTATAAAACGTAAACATGCAATTGCTGACGCAGATCCGTAAGAAGAAAGGATTTTACCGGAAGGCCAGCTTAAACCCCAGGTGAACATACTTAAAACAAGGCCTAGTATGAGGAGGTTTTGCTTTTTCATTTAAAAACAGAATGGAGGTCTAAAAATGAAACTACATATTCTATTTTGTTTTCCAATGAATCTTTGACCAGAGATTTGGATCAAATACTGTGGCTGGTAATATGATATTTGGGTTCACTTCTGCATATCGTTCTGTTTTTACAATTTTACCATTTTCCATAATTTTAACTTCATCTTCTATATAAAATTTACCATTTGCCTGATGTTCGCTGAAATGTATTTCCTGGATTAATCCGTTTTCGTTTATAATATGCCTGACTACGTATAAAAATTCTTTGTCTATCCAGAATTGACGTGAAGTGTCATTTCCTAACTCAGCACCAATTACATAAACTGGCTTGTTTTTCCATTTATCTTCTCTGAATTTTTTAATATCATATCCCAGTGTGTTTAGTTTAGCTATTACTTCAGGGATTTGAATGCAATAAATATCCCCAGAAAGAAGCATAGATTCATTGATCTTTTTTTCTTTTCTCTCAAGGAAACCATCTTTAAAGTAGTAAACAGAATCATTTATAAATATGTAACCATCCTTCCCTACAGTTGGGCCAAAATCTACCCTTAATTTTCCCGGATATTCATAAGCTTCGAACCAAACAGAGTTTTCAGTTACGGAATCACTTTGGAATATTTTATTTAACTGGATAAAAGTAATGTGCTTATAGAATTTGCCGTGATACCGCTTATGCATTTCCTTTAACAAATTTTCTGTAGAAGTTATTTGGGCAAGAGCGGCAAAGTGAGTAAAAATGAAAATATTTACAAATAAGATTCTAAACATAAATTGTAATGTATAATCATGCTGTACGAATACAAAACCTCAATGGTTCTATTTTAAAATTTTTATCTCTATTCTTCTGTTTTGTTGTTTCCCTTCATCTGTTTTATTGTCTCCAATTGGTTTTGAAGATCCATACCCTTTAAATGAAAGATCTTTCTTGTTAATTTCCTTTTTATCAGCTAGATAATCAAAAACTGCTTTTGCCCTTTTTTCTGATAATATTTGGTTATCCTGAATATTCCCAACTATATCAGTATGCCCGCTAACTTCAATTTTTAGGTTATTTTCTTTGATTAATTTTGCCAATTTATTTAGTTCTGTTTCGGAGGTTTGATTAAGGTCATATTTAGCCGTTTCAAAAAAGATATTTCTTAAAGCTGCAGTAGAATTTACTTTAATAGGTTTCAGATAAATAGAAAAATCCTCCACACTAAGCATCTTATCATCAGTGGTATTAAAATTTAAGCTTTGGTACAAATATCCTTTGGATGTCACAAAAAGACCATAATTGCTTCTGTCTGGAATTACCAGAAGAAATTCCCCATTCTGGGCATCAGAAAATACACTTTGTTCAGTTTTGTCTTTTGGAAGATTTATTAATTCAATTCTTCCTTTTAAGGGCAGTTTCGTATCAGCATCAAAGACTTTACCCTTAATATAAATACAGGAAACATTTCCCTTTAGCTCGGGCGGAACATTAAACGAATACAGTGTTGAAGTATATCTTCGCTGACTGTTAATTACATCTTTAGAAAAATAACCTGTTGAAAAATCAGAGGAAAGAGTAAACCCCATTTCATCTGCAAAGGTATTTAATGGATACCCCAGGTTTTTTGGACTTGACCAGGCACTATCGCCTGAAAATTCTGACATGAATAAATCTGAACCTCCCATACCTGGATAACCCCTTGATGCAAAGTACAAAGACTTACCATTTGCATGAATAAAGGGTGTAAAATCACTTTCCGGAGTATTAATGGATGGCCCTAGATTTATTGGCTTCATCCAGTTGTCATTACTATCTAATTTAGTGACCCAAATATCTTCCTTTCCTAAACCACCAATCCTGTCAGAAGCAAAGTAAAGAGTTCTGCCATCTGCAGATAATGAGGGGTGAGATTCCCATCCTGATGTATTAATTTTTCCTGGAATGCTACCAGGCTGAAGCCATTCTTTGCCTAATTTTCTGGTAATGTATAGATCGCAACCATTACGAGGAGTACAATAGGTATAAACTAAGGTTTTACCGTCGCCAGAAATTGAAGAAGCTCCTTCATTCTCTTTGGTATTAATTCTTGTAGAAACCTGTTCAGGCTTTAACCAACCTTTTTCGTTTTTTTCAGATATGTAAAGATTTTCTTCGTCCAGCATTCCTGTTGAATTTCGTACAGTATAAACCATCGACTTCCCATCTGCTGTTAATGAAGGAAAATATTGGTTTTGGAATGTGTTGATAGGATCAGGCAGTGCAATGGGAGATAAGTCCAAAGGATGACTAATCGCTGACTGAGCAAACATGCAATTATCCTTCATTTTTTTCGCTTGAGGAGTAACTCTTGCGTCAGTTGGGTTACTTGCTAAATATCGATCTATAAACAATTCAGCATTTTTGTAATCACCTTCTTTCATAAAAATCTGGGACAGATAATAATACTCATGCATTGATCCAGGTATATTTGGTTGAATACTGAAGGCTGTTAATAAGTTAAATTTTACATTCTGATCATCCCTTAAAATTCTATAGCAACCTGCAAGTGCAATGTAACCCTCTACAAAATTTTTGTCCTTTTCTGTTGCTTCTCTAAAATTTAAGATAGCATCTGGGAATCTTCGCATAATTATCAGCTGCTTGCCGGTTTCATAAAATTTGATGGCTTTCTTGTCTTTTGTACTATAAGTTTGCTGTGCATTTATGTTGAGATTAATTAACATAATCAGCAGGAAAAAAGATATTCTCATCAGGGTTAAAGGTTTTAACATACCATGAATTTAACAGTAAAATTAAAAATGTTGTAAGGATTTGTAATTTAAGGGCAATAATTATGATAATGATTTGAAAAACCTGACAATAGGCTTATTTTTGAATGTTCAATTAAACAACCCCAATGGCTGAAGTTATTAAAATGCCTAAAATGAGTGATACGATGACCGAAGGGACCATCGCTTCATGGGCTAAAAAAGTAGGAGATACAGTTAAAGCTGGTGATGTTCTGGCGGAAGTAGAAACAGATAAAGCTACAATGGAACTTGAATCTTATGAAGCAGGTACTCTTTTGTATATAGGTGTAAAAGAAAAAGATTCTGTCCCTGTTGATGCAATTATAGCCATAATAGGGAAAGCAGGAGAAGATATAAGCAGTTTAATAAATGGAAATTCAGGTGGATCTATTGAAAAACAAAATACACCCATCCCACCTGACGAAAAATCTGATGCAATTCCAGCTAATGTTGAAGGTCAAAAAGATACTTCTGGAATTGAGGCAACTGTAATAAGGATGCCCAAAATGAGTGATACAATGACTGAAGGTGTTATTGTAGCCTGGCATAAAAAAGTTGGAGACAAGGTAAAATCAGGAGAACTTCTAGCTGAAGTTGAAACTGATAAAGCAACGATGGAATTAGAGTCTTATGAGGATGGGACATTATTATATATAGGAATTGAGGCTGGTAAGGCTGTACCTGTAGATGGCATTATTGCAGTTGTAGGAAAAGAAGGTGTTGATTATAAACCATTACTTTCATCAACGCCACCAAAAAATGGCCAGGCAGCTTCCAAAGAAGATAAACCACAGGAAGTTAAAGTAGCTGCCTCTGTTACTCAACCTGTCGCTGTTTCTTCAAATGGAGATTCAAGAGTGAAAATTTCTCCTTTAGCCAAAGCGTTAGCTGAAGGAAAAGGGATTGATATTAAATCACTTGCAGGATCTGGTGAAAATGGAAGGATTGTAAAACGTGACATTGATAGTTATAATCCTTCAACTTCTACATCAAAAGAAACTCAAACATCGTCCTCAAGTGCGCCGGTGATTTCAGGTCAGGAAAGCTTTGAAGAAGTACCAGTTACTTCTATGAGAAAAGTAATAGCCCGCGCTCTGGGTGAAAGCTTATTTACTGCGCCACATTTCAGTCTTGTTATTGATGTGGATATGGACAAAGCAATGGAGGCCCGTAAAAGCATAAATGAGTATACTGAAGCTAAGGTATCATTTAATGATATGGTCATTAAAGCAACTGCTGTTGCAATCCGAAAACATCCTAAAGTAAATGGATCATGGTTAGGCGATAAAATAAGATACAATAATCATATTCATATTGGTGTCGCAGTTGCAGTTGAAGATGGACTTGTTGTTCCTGTTGTGAGGTTTGCAGATTCAATGTCATTAACACAGATATCTTCTTCAGTTAAGGACCTTGGTGGTAAAGCAAAAAACAAAAAGCTTCAACCTAAGGATATGGAAGGCAGTACCTTTACAATCTCTAATCTTGGTATGTTTGGGATCGAATCTTTTAGTTCTATCATCAACCAACCAAATGTTTGTATTATCTCTGTTGGAGCTATTAGAAATATCCCGGTTGTTAAAGAGGGACAAATTGTGCCAGGAAATAGAATGAGCATCACTTTAACATCTGATCACAGAGTTGTTGATGGTGCGGTAGGAGCTCAATTTCTGCAAACTCTTAAAGCCTTAATTGAAGATCCGATTCGGATTCTCGCTTAAAAAAGCTTATCATCAAATAAAAAAAGGAAGGCAAACTGCCTTCCTTTTTTTATGCCCAATAACACAATATTGAATTTATCGTTATTAGATTATATTAAGCAACAGCTGTTTTTTTTAGGTGATTCATGTGAGACTTAACGGCAGTAAAGAAAGTGGGCTGTTCGTGATAAGGAACATTATAGTCTGCTGATACTCTTTTAATTATGCCATTAATAGCCGGATAGTGAACATGGCTTATTTTAGGGAATAAATGGTGTTCAACCTGATAATTTAATCCCCCAACAAACCAGGTAATAAACTTGCTGTTCGTTGCAAAATTTGCAGTTGTTTTTAATTGATGTACAGCCCATTCATCTTCAATTTTGTGAGAATCAAAATGAGATGATGGAAAGTCAGTATCCTCTACAACATGCGCAAGCTGAAAAACTGTAGAAATGGTAATACCTAAAACAAAATGATAAATAAAGAATCCTAAAAGAGTTGCAGGCCATCCCCATACCATTGCAGGTATAATCATGTGCGCACTTACGTAAATAATTTTAGTAGCCCAAAATGCACAATGTTCTTTGAATGTAATTTTTGAAATACGAATGTTGCCAACCTTTCTGGTAAAATATTTCTGAAAATCCAAAGCAAACATCCACAGTATAGAAGAAATCCCATAAACAGGAAAACAATAAAGATGTTGAAATCTATGGAACCAGAACTTTTTTTGATAAGTATTTAACCTTAAAACTGGCATCTGGGCAATGTCCTGATCAAAACCTTCAATATTAGTGAATGTATGGTGTATTATGTTGTGTTTATTTTTCCAAAGCATTGCATCGCCGCCCAACAGGTTGATATAATGCGCTGTTAGGGTATTTAGCCATTTTTTTGAGGAAAAACTTCCATGTGATCCATCATGCATAACATTAAAACCTAAAGCTGCTGCTGCTGCTCCCATGTATATACACAAGGAAATAGCAAGCCAAATTGGGGGAGAAGCAAAAATTATAATGGCATAAGAACCTAAATAGGTCATCGTGAAAAACAAGGCCTTCATATACAGATTTAAATTACCTGTACTTTCAATGCCTTTATCTTCAAAATGTTTTTTAACCTGTTTCTTTACTTCAGTAAAAAATAAATTCTGGTGGTTTCCAAACGTTATTCTTTCTTTTGTTGAAGGCTTGACAACTATTGAAGGAGCGGCTAGTTGCATATTTCTTTAATTTTTTAAGAGGATATGTACAATAATCTATATATGAACAATTAAGTTCCAGATCGAACTATACTTATCTCAAAGATAAAATGAAAAAGCCGTTTATAAAAAACGGCTTAGTAAAAATTATTGATTAATGTTATTTAAACTATCCTGTCATTCTTAAGGCACTTGAGATTCCATTGACCGTCATGAGCAAATGCATTAATAATTCCTGTGTTTCAGGCGAATCAGGACTAGCCAATTTTAATTTTCTCCATTTTTTAATTGCAGCTATCTGGTTTTTATGAAGGTCTATCAAAGGCAATGACCTTAATTTATTTGAATAAAAATGTTGCCTTCTTCTTTCGCTGATTGGGCTGGGAAACACATAAGCAATCATCTTTTTCGTTTTTTCTAATTCTTCAGTTATCAGGTCCAGAATATCAGATTTAACTTTTTTATCATCTACCAAATTGGCATACATATTAAATACTGTTTCGTCAGTAGCCGCCAGGCTGGTGTCAACATTAGTAAATACATATCTTATCAAGCTAACTTGCTCAGCCTCTTTTCTTAACGCCTCTAAATCATCAGGATATTTTGTTAGGTAATCTTCCAGAGCTGAACCTACACCATACCAACTTGTAATATTAAATCTGGATTGGCTCCAGCTAAATACCCAAGGTATAGCACGTAAATCTGCCAATGTACGTTTCCCAGTTCTACGGGATGGCCTGGAACCTATCTTGCTCATTTCAATAACATCTATTGGTGTTGCCTGACCGAAGAAATGCATGAAACTTTTATGGTTTAACAAAGCCTGAAAATGCTTTTTACTACTTGAAGCAAGAAATTCAAATTTTTCTGCGAATGGATGAGTTTCCTTTTTTGTATGCTGATGTAAAATAGTAGCTCCGGCAGTACCAGCAATCAATAATTCAAGATTATAAACAGCATTTATTTTATTGGCATACTTCTGAGAAATTGTTTCTCCTTGCTCTGTCAATCTCATATCGCCATGTAAAGAACCATATGGTAATGTTCTTGTAAACCAATGCGTAGGTCCTGCACCACGACTTATAGAACCACCTTTTCCATGGAAAAAACGAATTTTAATATTTAATTTCTTTCCAACTTCAGTTAGTTCTGTCTGTGCTTTAAATAAGTGGAACTGTGAACCCAAAATTCCTCCATCTTTATTGCTGTCACTATAACCAACCATTACCTGCTGTACAGGCATTTTGGACTTCGATTGTGAAGTTTGATATAAAAGGGACCTTTTAGTAAATTGATGTTCTACAAATCCTTCAAGAATTTTTGGGCTAGCCAATAAGTCGTCAATTGTTTCAAAAAGAGGAACAACTTTTATTTTGCTGACAAGTCCGGCATCTGTTTTGTCTACAAAACCTACCTCTCTGGCAAGTAAGTAAACTACCAAAAGATCAGATACAGAACGTGTCATGCTTACAATAAATGATCCAATTCCATCATTACCGTATTTTTGCATATAATCGCTGACTACTTTGTAGCAATTTATTACAGCTTCAGCTTCTGGTCCTAGCTTCATTCCAGGCTGTGTAAAAGGCCTTGGAGAATGTAACTCTTCAGTCAAAAAATCTATTCTTTCTTTCTCAGAAAGTGAAGAAAAATCAATTTCTTTTTCGAGTCCAATATTTAAAAG
>JACMRH010000211.1 GCA_014376535.1 Cytophagales bacterium
CTAAGCTCCGCAATCTTAAAACCTACACCTGTTGGTGCTCTTTCCTCTATTGGTTTCTCATCTTTCAGTAAATTTTTAACTGCCATTTGCCCTATTAGTAACCAAGAATACTCTTTTCTATTCCTTCTTTCCCAAATACATTTCTTAACAAGCTATGCAATGTTTTAACATATGGTAAACATTCATTTTCCCCATTTCGCATTGCTATTTTCAGATAACGAATTGATCATGGTAATCAACTCATCCCTTTTATTTTTATCGAAAACTGATTTCATCGCTATTAAATGGGTAAATTTTTAGACTTGTGTCAAATATTATGGTTTCAGGTTATAGCAGATAAAATTTGATTTTATGAAACTAAATTTGGCAGTAACCATTCCGGTCTGCCACCACCCCTCCTTGAAAAGGAGGGGAATATTAGAACCCATACCATTTTACCATTTTTGTGGAGTAATTGATATTCAATGCAGTTGGAGGGCTTCTTTTGATCAATTAGTAACCTTCTCACAACTCGCAACACACAACTCACAACAAATTTCCCTACCTTACGCCCGAATTGGTTTCCGCGAAAGCGAAATTAAAAGGGAATCCTGTTAAAATCAGGAACTGTGCCCGCAGCTGTAAGTTCTGCTAATTTCAGGTAAATAGTCACTGCTCCGACTATCGGAATGGGAAGGCACCTGAAAGGAACGAGTCAGAAAACCTGCCTCTTCATCGTTATTCACCGCTTTCGGGGTCAAAGGCATGTGACGGTTTTGGATGCACTGTTGCATTTGCAGCTTTTCTTCCAGTTCAATCACATTCCCGTTCGGGGAATAGCGTAAAACCAAAAAGGATGCGCTATTTATTCATATTCCTTCTTTTTTCAATTTCTGCTTTTGCGCAGCAGGATAGCTCTGTGCTTAAATCTTATGATTTGCCGGAAGTAAGCGTTGTTCAGGACCGCTCTAAAAGTTTTTCAACCGGCCAAAGGATCGTGATTGCAGATAGTGTCGGTTTGGCCAACCGGACGAGTTATACTTTGGCCGAACAACTATCTTTTGGAAATACGAATTTCATCCGCAGTTATGGAGGTAATGGACTGGCTACTTTGTCTTTGCAGGGAAGTTCGGATGTTCATTCTGCTGTAGTCTGGAATGGATTTAACTTACAAAGTGTAATGAACGGCACTTTTGACCTATCCCTTTTTCCTGTATTTTTTACTGATGAAGTTGCTGTTCAGACAGGCAGCGCAAGTAATCTTTGGGGAAGTGGAGCTGTTGGTGGAAGTGTTTTGTTGAACAACAAACCAGATTATGGTAATAAACTGAATGTAAAAGTAAATACTGAAACCGGCAGTTATGGACAATACAGGCAGCAAATTAAAACGTCTTATGGTAGCAAAAACTGGTACGGATCAGTTAAAGGATTTTATTCTGAAGCGAGAAATGATTACCCAATAAATTCCACAAGGGATGTAAGCCAAAACCTGACACATTCTGCAACCAACCAAAAAGGAGTACTGGCAGAAAACTATTTTAAATGGAAAAACAATGCGATTGCAGTAAGACTGTGGTTGCAGGATAATTTCAGGCAAAATCCAACAACAGAATTAAACGGGACCATTTACCATAATTTCAGACGCACAAATATTGAATACCATAAGAATTTTAAAAATTTTCAATGGCACTCAAGAACTGCCTGGCTAAGGGAAGATATTTTCTACAAAGATCCAATCCGGACAGAAAACACCAAAAGCCTTGCTGATGCATTAATTGCAGAAAATGAATTACGGTTTCAATTGCATAAAAGCCATTTGCTCAATCTGGGCTTAAACCTGACACACCAACAAGCATCAGTAGTAAGCAACAATTACAGTGACATTGCTTATTTGATAAGTCCTGATGCGGACAAATATCAATATGGTATTCCGGTCAGGCAATTAATGGCTTTGTTTGGTCAGTACAGGTTCAAGACTTTAAATGATAAACTTACACTGCAATTATCAGCCAGACAGGAATTAGTGAAAAACATCAAAGTGCCTTTAGTGCCAGCTTTTGGTTTAGAATATAAGCCGTTAATGGGTATTTTATTTAAAGGAAACGCAACAAGGCTTTTCAGGATCCCAACATTTAATGAATTATATTGGCTTCCGGGAGGAAATCGAATGTTGGTTCCAGAAAGTGGCTGGAATGCAGAAGCCTCTGTAAGATTTACTGCTGAAAGGAAATCTGTTTTAGCATTTTATGAGTTTGCCACTTTCAGAAGGCAGATTGAAAACTGGATCCGTTGGGTGCCGGATGGTAGTTATTGGTCGGCAAAAAACATTGCCGTTGTAAATACAGAAGGGTATGAAAATAAAATAGGTGCTGCATTAAAAGGAAGAAAAAGTGTATTAAAGTTAACAATTTCAAGTTCTTACATTTTTTCAAGGACGGATAAATCTATCCTTGAGAATGATAAATCTCTCGGTCTCCAGGTCATTTTTATTCCAATGTACCAGGGTAACGGAAATTTAAATTATTCATACGGAGGGTTTTATGTTGAATACAACCACACCTATTCTGGTTATGTATACACTTCTTCAGATCATTCTCAGTGGTTAAAACCTTTCCATGTTGGCAATGTGATGGTCAGTCATAGCTTACCTTTCAAAAATTTTAAAACTTCGTTTGTCTTCAGGATCAACAATATTTGGAATACAGATTACAGAACAGTGGTTGCATACCCTATGCCACCCAGACACTTTACAGCCGGAATAACAATAGACATTCACCAATTAAATTCTCAAAAATGAAAAAAGCATTACTGATTACCAGTTTATTAACTGCAAGTGCATTTGCATCAATGGCACAAACTGAATACGTGAAACAGTATTTTTATACTGCCGGAGGAAACTTTATGGCAAAAAAGAACATGGTCAAAGTGGCTGTTTTGTTAGACACGAAAATCAAAGTGATAGATTCTGTTTACGGGGATTTTTCAAATTTTGCTGAAATTTTTTATGATGCACCAGGCAAACGTTATATAGGGACTGCCCATATAGGACGCGCTTCAGGAAAAGACTTGTTAGTACGATACGATCTGGACACTTACGACAGAATAGATTCTATATCTGTAAACAATGTCCAGGCAATAGACCAGAATGCTACAAAACTTATAGTTGCTAAAGCATTCATCAATAATAGTGTTTATGTAGATATCTACAATGCCAAAACCGGCAAACTTGTTACAGAAGTATATGGTATAAGCAACAATTGTAAGGATATCAAAATATTCGGAGACTCTGCGTTTGTAGCTAATAGCTTGCCAAAAGTATCAAACCCATACGCTGACAGCCTTGGATATATAAGCATTGTGAAAATAAGTACAGGAATGCTCAGCAATAGTATAAACGTTGGTGAAAAGGCAGCTGGGATCGACAATCTTATAATCCGTAAGGAAATGGACAATCGCTTACATATATATTTTACCAGTAACCAGGATAGCGTAATGAAAGAAACAGGAAATCTGGTAATACATTCTTTGAAAAAATCTGCTGTTGTGGAAGTTGACAATGACAATATCTACAGTTTTGATAATTCTCAAAGCAATGTTTCACTTGCCCGAAGAACAAAGGATGGCTTGAAAAAGACGACAATCCCAACCACAATTCCGACTGATATATACGCCAATACTTTTTATTTTGACAGGACTACTAAAAATTACCTGACTTTGGTAAGCGATTTCGCTACAAAAAGTAACCTGGATTTTTATTCTATAGCAACAGGACAATCATCTTTTACAATTGACCTGGGTACTTCTGTAGCGGCTTTGAAACCAGATTACCGTCCGGGCTTCCCAACTGGACTAGCAATTGGTTCTGCTGAATCGAGTTTTACTGTTTTTCCAAACCCATTCAAAGACCAGTTTACCATTCAAAATACCAACAATGCTTACCAAAACTGGGAAATCCTGAATGTAGATGGAATTATCATAGCAAGTGGTGAAATGGAGAACTTTGAGGAGCGTATTTCAACTGAAAACTTTTCTAAAGGCATGTATCTGTTGAACCTAAGAGGGAATAACATATCAAATTCAATTAAAATCATAAAACAGTAAACTATAATCCCTTCCTGGCAAAAACCGGGAAGGGTTAATATCAACTTTATGAAAAGAAGACTTCTATTATTATTTCTACCTGTTTCCATTTATGCACAGTTCGAACCGCAAGTTTCAGAAATAGGGACCACAGCTATCTCCGCAGGCAGCAATATAATTGTTGCTTGGGCAAAAGGTGGAACGGCATTTCCTGGCTATAAAAACATTGCCAACCCTGGAACAGGCCGAACAAGTGTTGGTACCATTGAAAGTGCCTTAGGAAAAGCCGGAACTTCTGGAGTTTTATCTTTAGGCGATGCAGGTGTGGCCATTCTCACCTTTGAAAGGCCCATAAAAAATGGTATTGGTGCAGATTTTGCAGTTTTTGAAAATGGTTTTCGGGAAATTAACACCAATAAAGATTACCTGGAATATGCTTTCGTTGAAGTGAGTTCTGATGGTACCAACTTTTACCGGTTTCCTGCTAAATATGTCGGCGATTCTTTAAATCAGATAAGTTCTTATCAAACAACAGATACCAAAAATTACCATAACCTGGCAGGAAAATACTGGGCAGGATTTGGTACTCCATTTAATCTTGAAGAACTAAGTGGTATTTCCGGACTTGAAATTGAAAATATCACACATGTCAAAATTGTAGATGTGGTTGGAACGATTAATCCTTTATATTCCTCTAGAGATTTAAAAGGAAGAAAGATAAATGACCCATATCCAACAGACTTTGCTTCTGGAGGATTTGATTTGGATGCTGTAGCCGTCATTAACCAGGCAGAGATTTTAGGATTAAATGATCAGGAACGGATATCAGGTTTTAATATTTACCCAAATCCAGCAACAAATTACATATCGATCAGTGAGACTATTAGTGGCATAACCAGTATTCAGATTTCAAATATTCAAGGAAATAAATTATTAGAATACAGTAGCGACTTTCAAAAGATGGATATTTCAAGTCTGGTTTCCGGGATTTATGTGGTTGAAATCAACCAGGGAAATTCAAAACACATTAAAAGATTAACGATCAAATAATTGAAAATTTTTAAACAGCTCTGCCAGTTACAAATAGCTTGTTTGTTCTGTCTGATTTTAGGATCCTGTAAAAGCGATAAACCTGTTGTTCAACCGGAAACTAACCAGGTTCATTTAAATTCTGCGTCCAATGTGGTAGTTGTGAATGAGGGTATATTTCCTTTCGGAAATGCCTCAATATCTTTTTTGGATGGAAAAACAGGACAAGTCTATGCCGATATTTTTAAATCTACGAACAATAGGGATTTAGGAGATGTAGCCCAATCGGCAATAACCATTAATGGCCGATTGTATGTGGTAGTTAATAATTCAAAAAAATTAGAAGTACTTGATAAGAACAATTTCCATTCTCTTGGTACGATCACGGGTTTGTCAACTCCCAGATATATGGTAGGAGTTAGTAATTCAAAAGCTTATGTGAGTGATATTTATTCGAATCTGATTAGTGTTGTAGACCTGAATTCTTTACAAATAACTAAAACAATCAGTTGCCCGGGTTGGACAGAGCAAATGATTTATCACCTTGGTAAAGTATATGTTACCAATTACTGGAAATCGTATTTATATGAAATTGACCCCCAAAAGGACATGATCAGTGACAGTATTTTTATTGGCCAGGGCGCACAAAGTATAGTTGCAGACAAAAAAGACAGGTTAATTATTGCTTGTGGAGGCTACAAAATTCCGCAAGCCGACACCAAAATTGTTATACTAAATCTCAGCACAAAGAAGCCTGAACGTATAATCCCGGTACTGGTCAATTATCCATCCTCTTTGGCTATAAATGGAAATCGGGATTCAATTTATTTTTTAAACACCGCTGTTTACAAGATTTCAATAGATGATATAGCAATTGGTTCTCCTTTTATTTCTGCTCAAAATCGACAGTATTATGGACTAGGATTGGATACACGATCAAACCAGGTTTTTGTGGCAGATGCGATTGATTATGTACAGAAAGGAAAAGTTTATGTTTATTCCGCTGGAGGAAATGAACTGGCAACTTTTGAGGTTGGAATAAATCCCGGAGGTTTTTGCTTTTATTGAACCCAAGTTTGACACCGGTCGAAGACTTTGTCAAACCTAAAGAAATTTTTA
>JACMRH010000212.1 GCA_014376535.1 Cytophagales bacterium
AATCGTAACAGGCAGTTTATCAGCAACTTTAAAATCCAGAACAGTCAATCTGTTCAATTCTTCCATACTTCGTTTTAACTGGTCTTCCATAAGAGGTTTTCTGTATTGCGAATCTTTACTTATTTTTGAACCTTTAGGCAAACAGAACGATTAAGTAATAATACACATACATCATTTAAATTAAAACCCTTATTTATTATGGCACACAAAGCAGTTGAAATCACAGATGCCAATTTTCAGGATATCATTAAATCTGACAAACCTGTATTGGTTGACTTTTGGGCAGAATGGTGCGGTCCTTGTAAAATGATAGGCCCTGTTGTTGAAGAACTTGCAGGTGAGTTTGAAGGTAAAGCGGTTGTCGGCAAAGTAAATGTGGATGAAAATGCAGCCATTTCAGCCAAATACGGAATTAGAAGTATACCTACTTTATTAATATTCAAAAATGGAGAAATAGTCGACAAACAAGTAGGAGCTGTGCCTAAGGCGGTATTGTTCAAGAAGTTGGAAGCACACCTGGTTTAGTTTCGAGTTGCCTGTTGTGAGTTGCGAGAAGAGTTTGGACAATCCAGTCAGTACTCACAACACCAAACCCACAACTCATAACTGAAATTTTCGTCTCCACATAGATAAAATTACAAAACGGGAAATACCAAGCGTATTTCCCGTTATTTTTTGATCAAAAATCTGATCCCAGTTTTTATATAATTGTTTTGTATCTACAAAAGGTTCTAAATTATCTGTTACCAGAGTTTTTAACTCATTTTTATATTCCTTAAACCACTTTAATTCCGGCGTCGCAAATCCTTTTTTATCTTTTCTTTGACGGATAGCTTCCGGAATTACTCCTTTCATACTTTCTCTTAATAAGTATTTACTGGTTCCTTCATGTATCTTATATGCTGAAGGTATTGAAAATATATATTCAGCAAGTTTATGATCATCAGCAAATGGAGCTCTGGATTCAACTGAGTATCTCATGCTGTTACGGTCTGCAGTCCTCATTAAGTATTTAAGAAGCGGACCTGAATACTCATTATAAAGATGTTTATTGAGATTTGAGGTAATTGATGAATTTCCTCTTTCTAAACGATTCTTATTGTCATTAAAAAATTTTCCTTTTAATAACTGGAAGTCGTATTTACTTTCTTTCAGCAAATTAGATCCAATTCCACCAGGCAATAGTTTCAATGCTCTTTTTGCCAGAAATTTGGTAAATTCTCTGGAAGAATTTGCTCCAGAATTGTCAAGGTTCAATAGTTCTTTAAAATTTAGCTTTTGAAGATCATATTGACCTTTCACGTAAAAATGTTGTCCATATCCTGAAAATAATTCATCCGCTCCTTGCCCATCCAAAGTCACTTTTATCCCATTATCATGAACAAGTTTCATCACATTTGATTGTGATAAAGTGCTGCTACCGAAAAACGGTATATCCTGAGCATAGATCAGATTTTCATAATCTTCTAAAATCTGAGACGGTTTGGTTTCAATAGTATGCCAATGAGTACCTGTAGCTTCCACCACCTTGTTTGCCCAGAAGGATTCGTCAACCGGCGAGCCTGGAAAAACTGAAGTGAAAACATGAAAAGGTTCTGTTCCTCTTCTCAGGTTATTGGCAGTGCAAACCAGGGCCGAGCTATCAATTCCTCCACTCAGGCAAGCTCCTACAGGAACATCAGACCTAAGACGTTGTTTTACAGCATCATAAATCAGGAACGAAACCTGATCAACATACTCAACTTTCTTTTTCTCTGAAAAAGGTTCTTGTTTTGAATTATATGGGAGAGTATAATATTTCTCTTTTATTACTTTTCCATCTTTCAGAAACAAATTATGGGATGGTTCTAATTCCAGAATATTTTTAAAAAATCCTTCAGGTTCTAATTCGGTTTGCCCAAGAACCAGGTAATCAAAAACTGCCTTTTCATTAAGTTTTTTCTCTATAAAAGGAAGTGAAACAAGGGCTTTTATTTCAGAAGCAAAGGCAAAATATTCCGGGGAAATGAAATAGTAAAATGGTTTCACGCCAAACCGGTCACGTGAGCAAAAGAATGATTTTTCGGTTGTGTCATAAATTGCAAAAGACCACATTCCATTAAATTTCAGGACGCAATCTTTTCCCCAGGCTATGTAGGATTGTATAATTACCTCAGTATCGCAATGTGAAAAGAAAGTATGACCAAGAAAGAGAAGTTCAGCTTTTACTTCTTTGTAATTGTAAATTTCACCATTAAAGATTATCCAATATCGCCTGGACAAATCGCACATTGGTTGGTGGCCTGCAGCACTGGTGTCAAGGATACTTAATCTTCTGTGACCAAGTGCAGTTGTGGGTTTTGAGTTGTTGGTTTCGGGTTGAGGGGAAAACGGATATCTTGATTCATAGACGTTTGCAGGAGTATCTTTGCCACCTGCACATTCCACCTGATTATCATCAAAAAAGGTAAAACCCTCATCATCCGGACCTCGATGACGAAGAATATTGGTCATACTTTTGAGCCAGCTTTTAAGATTAGGATTTTCTCCCCGTAAACTTGCTATTCCGGCTATACCACACATCTAAAGGCTAAGTCTTAATTTTTTTGAAGATTTAACGGCATTTATACTTCTACTTGAATGAAAGGCCCGGAGTACTTCTATACGATGTTCAGTAATACGGTAAACAACCAAATAACTGCCAATGAAGAAATTTCTATAATTCCTGGCTTGGGTTTTCAAATGAACACACTCTGGATATAATTCATAATTGAAAGCTAAACTTTCTACCCTAAAAATTAAATCAGCTAAGAACGATTCAGCTGCCCTTAGCCCAAAAGTTTCATGTCCGTAATTAAAAATGCTTTCCAAATCAGATTGTAATTCCAAAGACAAAACTACCTCTCTAATTTGCTTATCCATTTCTGAATATTTTCCTTTAATTTATTTATAGTTATAAAAGCACTATTTTCTCCAGCCTTTATCATATCCTTAAATTCTTCTTCAGACAAAGGTTTCCCAGGGATAGCAAGATTTTCTGTTTTAATATTTAAATTTTTTGCTTTCATTTCTTATATAAAAATAAGCAATTATTGTGAAATTAAATTATTGGGTTTTTCCGCCCTGTAATACAATATAGAACTGTTTTCAGGCACCAATATTGTCTTTGCCATCATGTTTATTTGCTCTGAGGTAACAGCAGCAATTTGGTCATACTCTTTATTTATGTGGTCTGGATCACCAAGATTGGCTCCAAAGGCCAGGTTCATTGCTCTGTTCAGCAACTCAATTTCAGAATAAGCCATTGAGGATTCTGCCTGGTTTTTGACCTTCAATACTTCATCAGCATTCACACCATCTCTTTTAAACTCTTCAATTACTTCCCAAACTGCTTTTTCCGCCTCTTCAAGCGTTACTCCTTCATTCAATCTGCCATTGATAATAAACAATCCCGGATCAGCCGAACCAGTAACATGAGAACCTATTGAATTAAATAAAGTCTTTTCTTTCAATAATTTATTATACAACCTTGAAGATGCGCCCCTCCCAATAATATCACTTAACAAATCGGTTGGGTGGTAATCATCACTCATCCTATCGCACATATGGAATGCCATATATAACGCATCCAATGGCACATCTGCTTTTACTTCCAGTCTTTTCTGTGTCAACTGCTTTTTTTCCTGTGGAAGTTTTCTGAGATAAGGTTCACCTTTAGGGATTGGCCCAAACCATTTTTCAGAAAGTGCTTTTACTTTTTCAAGGCTTACATTACCGCCTACCACCATGATTGCATTATTGGGGCGGTAAAATTTATAGAAAAATGCTTTAACATCCTCCATAGTGGCATCTTCAATATGCCTGATTTCTTTTCCAATAGTATTCCATTTGTACGGGTGAGCATCGTATGCCAATGGATTGATTTTCAGCCACACATCTCCATAAGGTTGGTTTAAGTAACGCTGTTTAAATTCTTCAATAACTACTTTCCGCTGCACATCCAGCACTTTTTCTTCAAAAGACAAGGAAAGCATTCTGTCCGACTCAAGCCAAAAGCCTGTTTCTATACTCTGGGCCGGAAGAGTTAGATAATAATTTGTAATATCCGGAGAGGTAAATGCGTTGTTTTCGCCCCCTACTTGCTGTAATGGTTCGTCATAAGATGGAATATTTGCTGAACCACCAAACATCAAATGTTCAAACAAATGAGCAAATCCTGTCTTGTGTTCGTTTTCGTCCTTGGAGCCTACGTTGTACAATATATTTATTACAGCCATAGGTGTGTCATGATCTTCATGCACAAACACTTTAAGGCCATTATCTAAAGTAAAAGATTCAAATTTGATCATAAGGACAAACTTAATAAACATTAACAAATTCTAATCCTGAAAAGATCAGATTTGATTTGACCAAAAATTCGGACATAGGATAAAAAGTGGAAAAATAATATTCAAAAAATTGTAAAGGTAAATGGACAATCTTTTCTGAGTACTAAAGACCAAGTACAAAGTACTAATAAGTGGGCTGTACTGGGTTCGAACCAGTGACCCCCGCCCTGTCAAGGCGATACTCTAAACCAGCTGAGCTAACAACCCTTAATAGTATGGCAATTAAATAAAATGGTATTCGGTTATTGTTTAACAAATTTTGCTGTTTTTTCTTCCTTATTAATTATAGTCTTAATCAAATACATACCTGCTTGTAATTTAGATATATCAATTTTTAAATCATTTGTAATAAATAGTACTTCACCGGTAAGGTTCTGTATTATTTTTGTTCCTTCCATAGTGACATTGATTATATTAGTGGAAGGATTAGGGATGATTTCAAAATTTGTTACCTTTTCAATATTTAAATCATTATCTATTCTATTATTTGTGAATGCTGAATCACATCTTGGATGAAGGAAACGAAACAAGTTAATTTGAACCATTCCTATTTGATTTTTTAAAGATTCAATCACTAGATAATTTACACCTAATAAACATGTGTCTGTATAACAATACTTCGGTGAAGGAAGACCTTTGCAAGTGTTACTAACAATACTTTTATATATTTTTTTACTACTATCTAACCACCATAAATTAATATCAGGAATCTGTGAAAAATACGATGTTATTTGAGTAGGTGAATTGTATTTAGTCGATTTAGTAAATTTGAAAATAATATCTCGTCCTGATCCACCAAATATATTAGTATGGCATTCACCTATCAGACCTTGAAAAGAAGTATCTAAACATCCCCTTTTTAATTCACCAATATCAATAGCATTCTCAAAAGTGTTACCTAGGGCTAGTGCAGGATCAGCAACATTAACCGTAACCACAGCAGAATTAGTACAATACCCATTACTAGCAGTCACTGTATAATTTTTAGAAGAGGCAGGAGATGCAATAACTGTTTGTCCAATTGTAGTGTTCAAGCCATCAGCAGGGCTCCAGGTATAACTGGTCCCATTCCCTGAAGCAGTCAATGTAGCAGAAGAACCACCGCATATTTCTGGTACAGGTGAAACAGAGAGTGTTGGTTTAGGTTGAACATTAACAAGCACATATTGTTCAGTCATGCAGCCACCCAAAGATTTACCAATTACCTTGTAGGTTCTACGAACAGAAGGAATTATGGTAGCAAAATTAGAGTTTGCATTTACTGTTAGGCTGCTTTCCTGTGGCCAGATAATCGAAGCACCTGCGGGAGTAGTTGTAGATGTAATTGTTGCAGCCTGTCCATCACATATAGTTGGGGGGCTTATTGTGAGGTCGAGTTCTGGCCAGGGATAAACATTCACAAATGCCTTGACAGAGGATGAGCAACCAAACGTATTAGTTCCTGTAACTGTATACTCAGTTGTAACAGGGGGATTGGCATATGCGACAGGCCCGGATACATTCGATAAAAAATTGGAGGGTGAATATTGGTAAACCAGATTTGGATCTAAACTTATTGGTTCTAATGCTACAGAAGAATAATTATCAAAACATTTATTTTTTGATGCTATGGTTATGTTTGGTGCAGGGTTCACCGTAATTGTTGCAGTGGCTGTACTGGAACAACCTCCAACCGTTGCGCCAACTACTGTATATGTAGTTGTAGATAAGGGGGTTACATTTATGGTCGACCCCATTGCAAAGCCTACTGCACCTGGCCTTGACCAGACATACGTTCCTCCTATACCAGCACCTGTTGCTGTTAACATAGCGGTAGTGCCGGCACAAATTGTTCGGTTTGCGGGATTAATTGAAATAACAGGATTACTGAACAAAGTAGCTGTTGAAGCAGAGAAATTTATTGAGAAACCATGTCCGGTCATATCCGGTGAGTTTGGATAAATGGGTACTCCATCATTATGATTGCTAATAAAAACAAGATAGCTCCCGCCTGAAGTTATATTTACCGGAGGTATACTTAGTGGGTTGTTATTTCCATTAGGACCGGTTTCACCACTGTGTGTTTCAGGAAGTACATATTCACAAGCTAATAGCATACTTTGTCTGGTGGATATGTTATTACAACTGTAGTTTGTAATATCAAAAACTGCAAAATCATAATCATCGCTGGGAATATTTGGTGTAACAGTAAAATTGAGGTTTCCGGATGTCAGCGGATTAACCCTGAACCAAACACCATTACTAATATCTCCTTCCATACATGGCAAATTAAAATCCATTTGATCATATATTGAGTTTTCATAAGCATCGGTGGTTCTAAATATATTATTACAAACCAATATTGGGTTTTCACAGTTTTGTTCCAGACCAACTCGAAGATTTCCCGCCAAAGCTTTCTTCCTAAGTTTTGGGTATGGAACTTTTACTTCACTTTTTGAAATTGAAGCCCAGTTAAGAGTTAAGGATACTTTAACAACAGCATTTGATGTATCTGTACTGCTTACCTGTAGGTGAAAATAATCTGTTGTAAACTTTTCGCCTGCACTTAAAAAAAAGTCTGAAGAAGCAAATTCGTAGGTAAGCCCGTTAGCCGAGCCCTTGTACAGAACACTTACAAGGCCATAATTATGATGCCTGAATTTAAAAATTACTGAACTTTTTGTAGATGAGCCAATTAGAACTGGAATTTCTTTTGGGATTGTAAACTTAAAATAAGTTCCAATTGTATCATTTGCATCAATAAATGAGTGTGGGTTTACATATTGTGCAGTGAGAGTTCGTGTTTGGGAAAACAATTGTTGGTAAGTGAAAAGTTGCACAGTGAAAAACGGAAGAATTAAAACATGTTTTGAATGTTTTAAAAATTTCTTTGTAATTGGATAAAGAGATATTAAAGAAAAGAGTTTCATGATAATATTAAATTGGCACAAAGGTATTCAGTTAATCATTATTATTTATTCATTCATAATTATGATATTGTTATTAAAGATCATAATAACGATTTTAACTTAATAGAGGAAACTAAGTTGTAAAATTTTGAATACATATTAAATTAACCTGAACTATGGATAAGAAGTTATTTAAGTTATTGAATTACAATAACTTAAAGATCAGGTTGCCTTTCCCCTTTGGGGAAAGGGTAGGGATAGGGGTTAAGTACTTTTTATAAAAAATAGAAATCAGTCATTAATTGGTTACCATCTATCATCCCATTAGATAAAACACTAACTTTGATATATAACAAAATAGCATCCTGAAAAGATTTTTCTATATAATTTTTATATGCTTATCTGTAGTTGGTGGTTTTGCTCATAACCCGCAAAAAATCATAACTGCAGAGAAATCTTATGCCTTTCTTGAAAACAAAGGGCAGTGGGACAAGAAGATACTTTTTAAGGCTGATATTCCCCAGGGACAGGTATTTATAACCCGGAAAGGAATAGTATATAAATTATTGAGTGACATTCCGGCCACACAGGCAGACTCTGCCATGACCAGGATTGGTCCGCACGGAAATCCGAACAGAAACAACAAGGGACATGTGATTGAAGTATCTTTTGAGGGATCTTCACAGGATTTTAAAATAGCTACTGTAGCGCCAGAAATTACCCGATACCATTTTATAAAAGGTAAAAGCAATTGGGTAAACGATGCCAAAGCATTTAAAGAAGTAAGGCTAAACAATTTTTATGATGGAATAGACCTTAAACTGTATTTTAAGGATAACTTGTTGAAATATGATTTTGTGGTAAATCCTGGAAAAGATCCATCTAAAATTAAAGTTAGATATGAGGGTGCCGACAGCCTTTATTTGGAAGATGGACACCTGGTAATTAACACATCAATTGGCAAGATTTACGAAAAGCCCCCATACACTTACCAAACACATCATGGAAAATTAAGACAGGTTCCCTGTAAGTTTAAATTAAGTGGTCTTAATCTGAGTTTTGAATTACCAGGCCATTACGATCATAAATTGCCTTTGATAATTGACCCTGAGCTTATCTTTTCGACCTATTCAGGTTCTACAGCTGACAATTTTGGTAATACTGCCACTTATGATGATTCAGGGAATATGTATACTGGTGGGATCATTTTCGATAATGGAAACCTTCCAACTACTCCTGGACCTTTAGATACCTTTCATGGAATAGCTGATTATGATTTTCATATGGATGCCTTTATAATGAAATATAGTGCTGATGGCAAAGCCTTACTTCAAGCCGTTTACCTGGGTGGTGTTGGAAACGAATACCCAATTAGCATGATCGTAAATAAAGCAAATGAACTTATTATTTTAGGAATAACTGGGTCATCCGATTTTCCAGTTACTCAATTAGCCTTTGATACGACATTCAATGGAGGTGAATGGTTTGATACATTTTTTAATTTTAAGGGGACAGCATTGCAAGGAGATACCATTACAGAAGTTTTAGGAAATGGCTCAGATATTTTCATAACTAAATTAAGTGCTGATTCTTTTTTATTAAGAGAGTCGACATATTTAGGTGGTTCTGGAAATGATGGGGTTCAGATTTCTAAAACCCCGTGTGTTAAAAATTATGGTGATCAGGTCAGAGGTGAGGTTATGACTGACAATCAAGGTAATATCTACCTTGCTTCGCACACTTACTCACAGTTTATAAATGGAGTACCTTTAATTGGTAATCTTAATGTAAACAATGGACTACAAGACGCACTTGTAGTTAAATTTAATCCTGACTTATCATCTGTGCTTTGGTCACGTTTAATTGGTGGAGCTGGTTATGAATCAGGTTTGGGAATTAGAGTAGATTCACTGAACCAAGTATATATAGCCGGTGGAAGTACGAGTTCAGAGATTTCTGGATTACCACTAACTGGCATAAATAAATCAAATAGTGGCAATGTAGATGGCTACATTGTAAAATTATCATCAGACGGGAATACAATTTTGGCCAGTACATTTTTAGGTACTCCCTTTTATGATCAATGCTATTTTATAGATCTGGATTCAGATTTAAATGTATATGTAACTGGTCAAACCAAGGGGTTATATCCTGTTTCTCCAAATGTTTATAGCAATCCTAATAGTGGTCAATTTATCCATGTTTTAAATAACGACCTCTCTACTTCCTTGGTTTCTACTGTTTTCGGATCTGGATCTCAGTCACCCGATATATCATTAACTGCTTTTTTAGTCAATAATTGTAGAAAAATATTTATATCCGGTTGGGGCGGAAGGACCAATAATTCATTTGATACTATTGGAACTCGTTTTGGATATATAAGGTATTCAACTGGATATATTAACGGCAAGACATTCAATATGCCCATTACCTCAGACGCATTCCAAAAAACCAGTGATGGTGATGGATTTTATTTTATCATTTTTCATCCAGAAGCGAAAACATTAGCATACGCCACTCATTTTGGTGGATTGGATGGCACTAATCGGGAACATGTTGATGGAGGTACGAGTCGTTTTGATAAGAAAGGTATAATTTATCAATCTGTTTGTTCAGGATGTGGAGGATATTCTAACTTCCCAACACCAAATCCAAATGTTTGGTCATTAACTAACAATAGTACCAATTGCAATAATGCCTCACTCAAGTTTGACCTGGGAAAAGTTATAGCAAAGTTTGAAACCTTTGACAGTTTAAAAAATATCCCCTCAATTTATGGTTGTGTACCACTAACTTTTTTTATCAAGAACAAAAGTTCTGGTGCTACCAATTATAAGTGGAATGTAGGAAATGGTGTCTTTTTTGAAAAAAATGATTCACTTTTTCTTCGTTTTTCTCAGCGTGGAAAGCAAAATATTACTTTAATCGCTTTTGACACTACCATTTGCAGGTTAACTGACACTGCCAGAGCAGTGGTAAATGCAGGAGATGTAAAAGTAGATTTCGCACCAGATAAAGTTGCGTGTTCTACCGCCTCATTTATTCCCGATACAAAACTTTATACTCCATGGGCAAAAGTAAATTGGAGTCCCACTACAGGCGTTTCTGATCCAACCAGTCCCAACCCAACTATTACAACTTCGGTGGATATGAAATACCTGATTACTGTAAGCGATGATACTTTATGCGTAAAATCAGACACTTTAAATGTAAAAGTCAGAAAGACAACTCCTTCAATTGATTTTAAAATACTGGATTCCGACAAAATCGCTGAAAAGTATACATTCTGTTATCCGAATAAGGCATTTTTTCGAAACCTATCTAAAGATTATGACTACCTGGAATGGCGTCAGGATGGATATTTTTTGACAGAAATAGATTCATTTAATTACAATTTCCCCAAACCTGGGAAAATGAAGTATAGCCTGAAAATTTTTGATACAATCTGTCATAAAACGTATGAACAAAGCAAGTTTGCTACCCTTTCACAGCCTTTGGTAACTTTTCCAGATGATATAATTGTTTGTCCGGATTCTATCGTGAATATTAAGATTGATGGAGATCCGGATTATAAATACAGCTGGCAACCTAAATCACTTTTTGCAGATACTGGACAACAGGTTCAAACGATAAAAATTAATAAACCTGGAACAATATTCATCAGTGTCAAGGATTCTTTGGGTTGTGAAATTCATGATACTGTTAATTATGACCGATATTCAATTCCCAATTTGATCAATGAAAAGAACATAAAAATATGCTATCAAAAATACGGTGGCGCTGAAATTGCCTCTGCAATTTTGAAAGACTATTTATGGGAGCCAACTAAATACACTGGCAATCCTTATTTTGTGACTTCAAAAGGCATATATATCTTGTCTGGACATACAACAGACGGCTGTCCGGTAAGAGATACAGTAAATGTTGTGGAGAAGTGTGATCCTGAATTGCATGTGCCAACTGCCTTTACTCCTAATGGAGATGGAAACAATGATTTGTTTTCAGTATTTGGCCACGAAGTAGAAACGTTTGACATTAAGGTATTTAACCGCTGGGGAGAATTGATTTATCACAGCAGCGACTTCAGGTTTAAATGGGATGGAACATATAAAAATCAAACTGTTCCTATAGGTACATATCCTTATGTTATTTCATGGCAAGGATCTACTTTTGAAGGCGATATTGTTTCAAAAACTTTTTCGGGAGATATTACCGTTGTAAAGTAAGTTTTTGTTACTACCAATCAGACAAACCATTTTTTAAATTGATTAGATTGGTAAAACTATAATCTCTTTCTAAAATTTCAATTGCCTTCTTGCTCCGGCCTCCTGATTTACAATGGAAAACTACTTTTTTATCTCTGGAAATCTGAGGAATAAAGGATTGAATTTGAGTGAGAGGGAAGTTTTCCCCACCTATATTAAAAGCATCAAATTCCTCCTTTTCACGAACGTCGATGAGCTGAAAGTCTTCTTTTCCAACTATCATTTTTTTCATTTCGGCAGAAGAAATTTCAGTTAATATGGAGCATTCCAAAGGCAAATCTGACAAAGTTTGTATCAATCTGTTTTCAGGTACTAATTCAAAAGACAGTTTGTGAAAATCCATATTTAAAGCATTGTAAACCAGCAGTTTTCCTGAAAGAATCTCACCAATATTTGTTGCAACTTTAATTGCCTCTGTTGCCATTATTGTACCAACTACCCCAGGCAATACACCTAAAACTCCTATTTCAGAGCAATTTGGCATTTCAGAAGCAGATGGCGGTTGGGGAAACAAGCACCTGTAAGTAGGTCCGTTTTGATAGTTAAAAACTGATACCTGACCTTCAAAAGTAAAAATAGATCCTGAAACCAAAGGTTTACCTAATATCACACAGGCATCGTTGACAAGATAACGTGTAGAAAAATTATCTGAACCATCCATTACAATGTCAAAACCTCTGATTAAATCTAAAGCATTGGTAGAATTAATATGGGTCTGAAAAGCTTCAATTTGCACAAATGGATTTATTGAAGAAAGCTTTTCCTTAGCAACTATTGCTTTTGACAGACCAATGTCTGAAGAGGAGTAAAGCACCTGGCGGTGAAGATTACTCTCACTTACATGGTCATCATCTAAGATACCAATCCTCCCAAATCCACAAGAAACCAGGTAAAGTAAGGCTGGACATCCTAAGCCCCCTGCACCAATTACCAATATTGAGGAAGATTTCAGTTTTTCCTGTGCTGCAAGTCCAAAGCCCGGGAGAATTATGTGACGTTGATACCTTTCCTGTTCTGGTTTACTAAGTAGCATTACTTAAAAATGTCTTTCAGGTCAATAGAAAATCCAGGGAAAATGCTGACAGGGACTAGCTCATCAGAAACATATTTTTGCAACAAGACATATTTCCCGTCTTTTAAAATAAATACGTCTATTATTTGTTCTATTGCCGAAACAATCCAGTATTCAAGTACTCCAGCTTCCTGATATAGTTCAAATTTATCTTTAATATCTTTCTTTCTTGTTGATGGAGACAGGATTTCGATAATCAATTCAGGTGCTCCGTGGCAGCCTTTCTCGTCTAATTTAGAAGGGTCGCAAATTATGCATATATCAGGTTGAACAACCGTTATAGTTTCTTCATCATTTTCAGTTCGTTTTAATCTAACATCAAAAGGAGCTATAAAGGCATTACAAGATTTTGACTTTAAATAACTATAAAATTCGCCGGCAATATTTAAACTTATGGTTTGGTGTGAAGTATTTGGAGCTGGTGACATCCTTACAATCTTCCCGCGGATAAGCTCTACATACTCATCAATCTGCCATTTCAGGTAATCGGCATAAGTGTAGGTTTTGTCAAGGTCCAACTGGTCTAAGCTTGTGATCATGCCATTGTCTTTAAGTAAAAATACAATTTTAAGTTGAAAACTGTATTTCTAATAGAGGAACAAATAATCGTAATGAATCAGTTCTTTTTGTTTGCTTTGGCTTTTATATTCTTCAAGTTTATCTGAAGAAAATTGCGTGCGTCCTATGCCTAACAAGTTGCCCTTGAGGTCTTTGATTTTAATAACATCACCTTTTAGAAAGGCTCCTTCTATAAATTTAATTCCAACTGGCAATAAACTCACCGGCTTATCAGATAACAAGGCCTTTTTTGCACCATCATCAATAATGATGGCTGTTTTAGCAGAGCTTTCAGCATTTGCAACCCACCTTTTGATGTTGGAAGCATTCTTTTTAGGAACAAAATGTGTACCTAACTTTTCCCCGGCAATAAGTTTTATTAAAATACAATCTTTCTTACCATTGGCTATATGCACGTGAATACCCAGGCCTGCTACCTTCTGGGCAATATTACTTTTCGTAAGCATTCCTCCCCGCCCAAATTGAGATTTTTCCTTTGAAATATATTGCTCAAGGCTGTTGTTTGAATATTCCACACTCTCAATAAGTTTGGAATCAGCATGGTTTGGATTTCCGGTAAAAATTCCATCAACATTAGAAAGAATAATTAATTGGTCTACGCCCAACATAGATGAAACCAATCCTGCAAGTTCATCATTGTCAGTAAACATTAATTCTGTTACAGAAACTACATCATTTTCGTTGATCACAGGAACGATGTTATTTTTCAACAGGGCCTCAATACAATTTTTCATATTCAGGTAATGTCCCCTGTCGCGAAAATCTTCTTTGGTAACTAAAACCTGTGCACAAAGAAGCCCAAGCTCCTGAAATATATCTGCATACAATGAAATGAGCTTTACTTGGCCTATTGCAGCCAAAACCTGGCGTCTGCTAACGTCATCTGTCTTCTCTGGCAATGTTGCCAGGCTTCTTCCGGAGGCAACTGCGCCAGAACTGATCAAAATCACATTATGCCCATTTTGTTTTAAAGTGGCAATTTGTGTACATAGAGATTTTAAAATTGGAATATCAAGTTCGCCGAAAGTATTGGTTAATACATTGCTTCCAACTTTGATAACGATATTTTGCATGCGAAATGAATGAGGCTATTTCAGCTTTACTTGAGCCATAACCTATTATTAATCTTTGTTTTTACTAACGTTTTCAAGTCGAAATCCAACGGAATATATTTCCGGCAATGGGTCCTGCCGCATATATTGTTTTAATTTAATAATATATGTGCCAGTTTTCGGAAAGCTAAAATTTTTCAGGATTTCGAATTTATGACTGTATACGTCTCCTAAACCATCCCCTAGTGGCTTTCCTGTGGTTGGTTCCATCAGGATCAATTCAGTTTGTTGGGATTTGATTTCCTGACCTGTTGAATCCTGCAAATAATAACGGATAAATAAATTGTAATAAGGATAATTTTCTGAGTTTCTAACGTTTACCAATAAGTTATAAGGCTTACTTATGTCTTCCACCTTAAACTTAAACACCTGTAAACTATCAACATACCAGACCTTGCCCGCGAAATCATTGTTTTCTTCAAACACCCTTTTATCATCACATGAAATCAGGGCCAATGAAAAAACAACTATGGATATTTTAAACAATACCAAAAATTTCATTTTCATATGCTAAAGAAGGTTTTCTCTTTTAGGAAAATTTCCAGGCTCAGTACTTCCGGGAGTTCTTGGTTTGGGTTTTTTCTTCTTCTTTTTGTTTGAGTACTTTTTATCCATTTGAAGAAGATCATAGTTCATCGGTTTGTCGTCTTCTACTTTCAGCGTGACTAAAAGCCCTTCGGGTGTTATCGCTTCTGGTTTTTGTCCTGCCTTATTCATTTCCAGTACTTTCACAACATCGGCAACTGGCAAAGGATACCAATCCGTTTCCTGTTTGTAACTAAACCACATTATCCTTCTGAAAATATCAGTTTTTTGAAGGAACGCAGCACCTTTTATGGTTTGCAAAGGTGTTTCAACCTGTGGAATATCCTTCCAGGCATCCATGTAAGTTTCCAGTTCATAATTCAAACAGCATTTCAGCCTTCCACATTGACCCGATAATTTTGTAGGGTTAATAGAAAGGTTTTGATAACGTGCAGCTGTTGTATTTACATTTTTAAAATCAGTTAACCAGGTGGAACAACATAATTCTCTGCCACATACACCTATACCGCCTAAGCGACCAGCTTCTTGCCTAAGGCTTATCTGTTTCATTTCTACTCTAACCTTGAATTCACCCGCAAGTAATTTTATCAATTCTCTGAAATCAACTCTGTCGTCAGCCGAATAATAAAATGTAGCTTTAGTATTGTCAGCCTGAAACTCCACATCTGATAGTTTCATATTCAGTTTCAATTCCATTGCAATATTTCTGGTACGGAAAAGCGTGGGCATTTCACGGTTTTTTGCACTCATGTATTTATCAATGTCCTTTTGGGAAGCCTTTCTAAGAATAGATTTGATTTCATCGTTATTCAGTACAGCTTTCTTTCTCATCTGGATCCTTACAAGTTCCCCTTGCATTGATACAAAACCCAAATGCACGCCTGAGCCTGTGTCAACCATTACTGGGTCGCCTGTATACAATTCTAGGCTGTTTGTATTCCTGAAAAATTCTTTCCTTCCGCCTTTAAATCTTATTTCCAGAATATCAAAATGGTCCAGCAACACTTCATCCATGTCTACCAACCAATTAAAAACATTTAATTTATTACAACCTCCTGTAGAACAGCTTTTACCGGAACTTCCTTCACTGCCACAACCGCAGCCTCCACTATTGCTTCCACCTGAAGTGCATACTTTACTATTTTCCATATACAATATTAATCACAAAATGGCTCTAAAGATTTATTCCTATTAAAAAAGTAGGATTAGGTCAAAATATCCTAATATTAACATTTGTTTAAATAACAAAAAATATTCATTGCTAATTCCCCTGGAAAATGTCTAAAATTATTATCAAAAGCAACAATGCACCTGAACCAATTGGTCCTTACAGCCAGGCCGTTTTAATAGGAAATATGTTATTTGTATCTGGTCAGGTGGCATTAAACCCAGCAACAGGACAGATGGAAAATACAGATATTACTGCCGAAACGACCCAGGTAATGAAAAATCTGTCTTCTATTTTAACACAAGCAGGATTTGATTTTTCTCATGTTGTAAAAAGCACAATTTTTTTAAAAGACCTTAATAACTTTAATACTGTCAATGAGTTATATGGTGATTATTTCAAAATAGATCCACCAGCGAGGGAAACTGTAGAAGTTTCAAGGTTACCACGTGATGCGAAAGTAGAGATTTCAGTAATAGCAGTTAAATCTTAAATTAGTTTGTCAATTTCCTTAGCAAGGTTTCGGTCTTTATCCGTGACCTTGTTTGCAGCATCATGAGTGCTCAATTTAATTTCTACAATATTGTATGAATTGCTCCACCAGGGGTGATGATCATGTTTTTCTGCCAACAAAGCCACCCTGGACATAAAGGCAAAAGCTTCTGAAAAGTTTTTAAACTTAAAAGTTTTGTTCAAGGTGTTATTTTGTTC
>JACMRH010000213.1 GCA_014376535.1 Cytophagales bacterium
TATTGCGTATTTCGTAATGTGTATTTTGACCAATAACTATTAACTTTTGACTATTAACTCTTAACTCAACTAGTCTTCCGCCGACCTTCCCTTATCCGGAAACAATCCTTTTGGTTTAAACTGAAGGAACAATATGATCACAGCCAGGATGAAAACTTTACCGAATACTGCTTCGAACGGAAGCTCGAGAGCTTTTGTCAGGATTCCTATGCTTAAACCGGAGAGGATAGTTCCGGCAAGTTTTCCTACACCTCCGGACACCACTACAAGAAAAGAATCTACTATGTAAGTTTGCCCCATGTCAGGTACCACATTTCCAATGAGGGTAATAGCGCAGCCTGCCATTCCTGCCAAACCGGATCCAATGAAAAAAGTCAACGCATCAACTTTACGGGTTTCAACTCCAAGGCATGAGCTCATACTTCTGTTCTGTGTAACTGCTCTTATTCTCAAGCCTGTCCTTGACCTGAAAAGCATATAATAAACCCCTAACAAGGTTATTAAAGTCAAGCCGATGATGAAGAGCCTGTTATAAGGTAAAACCAAATGGGGAATAGCTTCCCATCCTCCTGACAAAACCGAAGGAGTTTTTACCGCAGTGAGGTCTCCGAAAATGGTCCTTGCAAGCTGAACAAGTACCAAACTCACACCCCAGGTTGCGAGCAAGCTTTCCAAAGGCCGTGAATACAAATGGCGAACGATCAAACGTTCAATGATGAATCCGAATATTCCAGCGACTATAAACGAGACTGGGAGAGAAATCCAGAAAAAGAGGTCCGATTTTATACCTAATATTCCAATGAATAAGCTTTGCATGCAAAATGTAGTGTAGGCCCCGATCATCATAAATTCTCCGTGTGCCATATTAATTACACCTGCAAGTCCGTATACTATTCCTAATCCTAATGCAATCAAGACCATGATACTTCCCAGACTAATACCACTGAAAAATGTCTGGATATATTCTGTTACCTGGTGCCTTGTGTTCAATTTTCTACCCCTTTCGGCAGCGTATTCTTTTAGCTCGGGGTTTAAAGTTTTTTCAGAATATTCTGTTAAAAAATTCGCTGTATTAGTTCCCCAGTTATTAAATAGGCTATCTATATACAATTTGCCTTCTGTAGTAGATTTAGCAGCATTTAATTGAATGCTGTAAACAGACTCTTTTCCTGTTCTCAATACTTCAGCATCATTTTCAAGAGTAAGGGCTTGTTTGAGCATGGCAAGATTTGTAATGTCAGTTTGGTTTTGAAACTGGCTATACGAAAGTTTTCTTTTTTCTTTTTCAGGACTTTTCAGGTTTAAAAAGGGAAACAATGGAGAAATAATAAGCCTGTCGGCCCTTTCAAATACAATTTCTTTCAGGTCTGTAGGCGACTTAATAATTTTTTGTTGAGTTTGGTCTAGCAGCGGCTTGTTTTCTGGATATAGAGAATAGATTACAAATATGTCTTTGTCTTCCGTTACTTTTTCGCCAGTAGTCACCAGCTTGTTTTCAAATAAAAATAATCTCTTTTCATTTATCGCACCCAATAATGGAAATGCTTTGGGATCTTTAGATTCGACCAATTTTTTCAATGCACCGAGCTTTATATCCTCATTTGTAGAATTAAGCAAATCAGCATAATAAGCAACTGAATCTACCTGGGATTTGGCAATGTTTAAGAACACTAACATGAAACCAAGTAAAAGGGCACTTTTTTTCCAGACTCTGATCATCAGGTAAAGATTAAGTGGAGTGTGAAGCGATGTCGATAATTGAAAACCTTGACATCCGTGATGGAAAATTTAATAAACCTGTAAGGATTTCAAATCCCTACAGGTTCTTCCAGAATATTTACTTACTCACTGTATAAGTGCCACCATGACTCACATGGTCACAATCTTTATCAGGAGAAGTAAGTTTAGACCATGGTTCTGGTGAAACCAAGCCGTTGGAGCTCCAGATAATATCAAACTGCCCATCAGAGCGGATTTCGCCAATCAATACTGGCTTAGCAAGGTGATGGTTTTTAGGATCCATTTTCACAAGTCCGCCTGGTGAGCTAAACTCCAGTCCGTAAAGCATTGGCCTTACTTTTTCTACTTCAACAGAACCAGCTTTTTCAACAGCTAATTTCCAAAGATAAACACCTGTATATGCCCAGCAGATAGGATCATCTGTTACACGCGCTTTGCCGCCGGCCAGTTTGTTTTTTTCACAAAAAGCTTTGAAGTCAGCGACAAATTTGCTGTTGACATCACTTTTTACTGACTGGTAGTAATTCCATGCAGCTAGATGGCCAACAAGAAACTCAGTATCCATTGCTCTTAATTCATCTTCCGCAACAGAATATGCCATAATTGGACAAGTGGCAGCAGATAACCCCTGGTTCGCAAATTCTTTATAGAAAGGAACATTCGAATCTCCGTTGATGGTGGATAACACACATGCTTTTCCCCCGGCTGCAAACTTTTTAATTTTAGAAACAATGGTCTGGTAATCCTGGTGATGGAACGGGGTATATTCTTCAATAATATTCTTTTCAGGAACCCCTTTTGAAAGTAAGAATGCTTTCAGGATTTTGTTGGCAGTTCTTGGAAATACATAATCCGTTCCAAGAAGATAGAACTTTTTATAACCTCCACCTTTTTCACTCATCAGGTATTCTGCAGAAGGAATAAGCTGTTGATTTGGAGTTGCACCGGTGTAAATTACATTTGCCGAACATTCCTCGCCTTCATATTGAACAGGGTAAAATAACAATCCATTGTGCTCCTCAAAAACAGGAAGTACAGATTTTCTTGAAACAGAGGTCCAGCAACCAAAAACTGCCGAAACTTTTTTATCTACAAGAAGCTCCTTCGCTTTTTCCGCAAACAAGTCCCAATCAGAAGCTGGGTCCACTATCACGGTTTCAACCTTTCTTCCTCCCAAAACTCCTCCTGAAGTGTTGATTTCATCCACCGCCATTTGTACTACATCTTTCAATGAAACTTCTGATATGGCCATAGTTCCGCTAAGGGAATGAAGGACACCAATTTTAACAGTTTCACCAGACGGAGCTGATGTCGAATCTGAGCTGACTGCCGCATCTTTTTTTTCTGAATTACATCCACTTAGCCATGAAGCTAAACCTGCTATGGCAATGTATTTCAATACATTACTAATTGTTGTTGTTTTCTTTTTCATAAAAATTTAAGGTTTAAGAAATTTGGTTGATAATAATTTTAAGGCCGAATACTATAGACAAAATTGCCACGGAGCATGAAATAACATTTAAAACATTGGTATGTAAAAACTGAAATTTTGTTAATAATCCAGTAATGATGGCCATTCCTAATATGGTCCCAATTCCAAACAACAATAAGAAAGAAGCTTGGTCCCATATTTCGTGTCTTCGGCCGGTAAGCAGGATAGCGACAGTGCCGCTACCTGCCAGGCCATGAACTAAGCCAATATGAAAAAAGTCCTTTTTTTTATGTTCAGTGGAAATAGAAGATTGAAATATCCACCTCCATATTTTTACAGATCCTATCAATACGAGAAGTATTCCTGCAAAGACTTCAAGAGGTAATTCTTGTTGAAAAACCCGCAAATTTTTCAGAGTTTCTATCAATAATACTCCAATTGCTACAGAAATTGTATGTCCTAGCCCCCAGCTTGCACCTTTGTAAGCTTGATGAAAAGCATTACTTTGTTTCATCTTTATTAGGTTTCCGACTGCCAAAACATGATCTGTCTCGATAGAATGGCTCATTCCGATGACAATTGGTGCAATTAAAAGTTCAGAAAATACCATTTTGTATAATTTTAATATTTTAAAAGAAGAAGAACTGAAGTTGTAACCAGGCCTGACCATACGCTTTAGTTTCAGTTTCAAAAGGAACAGTAGCTGAAGGTGTAGTTGCAGTTTTGGTTACATAAGAAAGTCGGAGGTTTGTCCCATAACCATTAAAGAAGTAGTTCAATCCTCCGCCAAACACTGTTGAAGAATGTGTTTTATCAAACAATGCAGTAGGAACTCCACTAGTTTGTTGTGTTACAGCTGCCGAAGTAAAATACTCATAACGTAGCCAGGGTTGTATTTTCAGGGAATTGATATAATAACGTAACTCACCAAATTGAATTGTAGAATTTGGAATCAACCTTGTGTATGAA
>JACMRH010000214.1 GCA_014376535.1 Cytophagales bacterium
ATTAAAGATGAAAATGCTGATCATTATCTGACATTTGCCCCACTGGTTTCAGTGTTCCGAAGGGTCACTGAAATCAGGATAGGAAAGCAGGACTTTGTCCGGGGGAGTTAAAATACTTTTTTTATAAATCATTATTAGAAGATATCAATAAAGCCAACGACCTGGATTTATCATGAGGGAAATCAGAATGGTAAATACAATTTGTCAGAAAAAGTAAGGCATGGTTCTATCACTTCGGAGGTCATTTCTGGTTTAGAAACCGAAGTTTCTTCTTTGTTTGCTGAATAGATAACAAGATCACGAATTATATTAAGTTTTTTCATTACACTTTCCTAAAAAGTAAGACATTTGCATTTGTCAGGAATTATATTCCATAATAACCCATTTTTAAAAAATACAAATGATCATCGAACCTAAAGTACGTGGTTTCATCTGCCTAACATCTCATCCGATAGGTTGCGCCAAAAATGTTAGCAATCAAATAGAATATGTGAAATCAAAAGGCCTTATTGAAGGTCCTAAAAGAGTGTTAGTTATCGGAGCTTCAACCGGTTTTGGACTTGCTTCAAGAATAACAAGTGCATTTGGATGCAATGCATCAACAATTGGTGTTTATTTCGAAAAACCTTCTGCTGAAGGGAAACCAGGTTCTCCGGGTTGGTATAATACCGCTGCCCTGGAAACTGATGCTGCAAAAGCCGGGTTGTATGCTAAAAGTATAAATGGCGATGCATTTTCTAATGAAATAAAAGAAAAAACTTTAGAACTGATCAAATCTGACTTGGGTCAGGTTGATCTTGTAATTTATAGTCTTGCTTCGCCGAAACGCGTTCATCCAGTGACTGGTGTTGCACATAGTTCTGTCCTGAAACCAATTGGGCAAACTTTTTCAAATAAAACTGTTAATTTTCATACCGACCTTGTTTCTGAGATTTCAATAGACAGTGCAACGCAGGAAGACATTGATAATACGGTTACGGTTATGGGAGGTGAAGATTGGGCTTTTTGGATTGAAGCTTTAAAGAAATCAAATCTCATGGCACCTGGCGCACTTACAGTTGCGTATTCTTATATAGGTCCATCTCTCACAGAAGCGGTTTATAGAAAAGGCACAATAGGCAGGGCAAAAGACCATCTTGAAGAAACTGCATTTAAGATAACCGATATGTTGAAGGATATTAAGGGAAAAGCTTATGTATCTGTAAACAAGGCCCTTGTAACGCAGGCTAGTTCAGCTATTCCAGTAATACCACTCTATATTTCATTGCTTTATAAGGTAATGAAGGCTAATGGTATCCACGAAGGTTGTATTGAGCAGATCTATCGCTTGTTCCAGGAAAGATTATATACAAAATCCGAGATTCAAACTGATGATAAGGGTAGAATCAGGATTGACGATCTTGAAATGCGTGAGGATGTGCAATCTAAAATCGCTACTTTGTGGTTAGAGGCAACTACTGAAACCCTTCCTGCAATTGGCGACTTGGCCGGTTACAAAAAAGACTTTTTCAATCTTTTTGGTTTCCAGGTAGACGGTATCGATTATGAAAAAGATGTAAATGAAGTTGTTGAGGTACCAGGATTGGTTTCTTAAAAAAATATTTGAATTCTATAAAAGGCGGTCTGTATGATCGCCTTTTTTTTATTTCAAATTTTCCATCAATGCCTTTGTCAAACCTGTATTTGAAAAACCTCCATCGTGATAAAGGTTTTGCATAGTAACCTTCCTTGTCAGGTCTGAAAAAAGTGTTACACAATAATCAGCGCAATCTTCGGCAGTTGCATTTCCGAGTGGAGAAAGCTTTTCGGCAAAATCAATAAATGCATTAAAGCCGGCAATCCCTTTTCCAGCCGTTGTTACTGTTGGTGATTGTGAAATTGTATTCACTCTAACCTTGCCTTTCTGTGCGAATTTATAACCAAAGTTTCTTGCGATGGATTCTAATGTAGACTTGGCATCAGACATGTCTGTGTAATCCGGAAACACTCTTTGAGCAGCAATATAAGTAAGCGCTACTATTGAGCCATATTCATTCATAGATTCATTTTTATAAACCACATGCATAATTTTATGAAACGACAAGGCTGAAATATCTATTGTTTTCTGATAAAAGTCATAATTCAAGTCCTCGTATGGTTTGTTCTTCCTCACATTAGGGCTCATTCCTATCGAATGTAAAATAAAATCCAACTTACCTCCTAAAACTTCTACAGAACGAAAAATCAATTTTTCCAGGTCTTCAACCGAAGTTGCATCCGCAGGAATGACTTCAGAACCACATTTTTCTGCCAGTTTGTTAATCTCTCCCATTCTTAAAGCAATTGGCGCATTTGTCAAGGTAAATTCAGCCCCTTCTTCCTTGCATTTCAATGCTATTTTCCATGCAATTGAATTTTCATCTAACGCTCCGAATATGATGCCCTTTTTTCCTTTTAAAAGTCCGTATGCCATTGTAATGGTTTCTTAAAATTTGGGTGCGAAAATAAGTAATAGTATTGAGTATTTAGTACTTAGTATTGAGACTGTCTCATGCCTTAATTCATAAATGCATGGCTTTGCAACTCCGTCAACGATCAACCGTTCACCGTTCACTGTTCACTGTTAACTATTAACTGTTAACTATTAACTAACTAAGCCAATTGCCATTGTTGCTTTAATTATTAGTTTTGTAGTCACGTTAAAATATGCTTAAAATATTTTGACAGAAAATACTACTAAATCAAGCTGACAAATGATTGCATATGTGGAAGGTGAAATCAAAGAATTGGATCCAACCTTTGTGATTTTGGATGCGTCCGGACTTGGTTATCAGATCAAAATTTCGCTTAATACATTCACAGCCCTTAAACATTTAAAAAAGACTTTACTTCATACGCATCTTCACATAAAAGAAGATGCACATACTTTGTTTGGATTTTCTGAGAAGTTAGAAAAAAAACTTTTTTTAGACCTGATCTCTGTAAATGGCGTTGGGCCGGGAACTGCTTTGATGGTTCTTTCTTCACTCAATCCTGAAGAATTGCAAAAAGCTATTGCACAGGAAGATACGAGGACAATTCAAAATGTAAAAGGTATCGGTGCAAAGACGGCCCAAAGGTTAATCCTGGAACTTAAAGACAAGGTTTTAAAGGAAAACCCATCATTGCCACAATTGACTTTAGGCAAGTCTCAAAACAATATATTAAGAAATGAGGCGTTACAGGCTTTAATTACTTTAGGTTATACAAGACAGGTGGCAGAAAAAACGGTCGATTCAATTTTGAAAAGTGCACAGGAAGAACTTTCTGTAGAACAAGTAATTAAAAAAGTGTTAAGGGGTGTTTAATCCGTTTTTTTAGATTGGCTTTTAAGTTGTTCAAAATCAAAAACATAGTTACTGTCTTAGCTACCTCAGGGATTCTTGTGGCAGGCCTTATTTCGTATGCAGAAAAGCTTGAGGTATTGCACTTGTTCCAACCTCCTGTAAGTCCACCTGCTGATACAACCAAACCCTCGCCCAGATACAAACCATCCAAAAGGCCCACTTATAAACCTGATGCCAGGTATGGTGACCCTTATACAAACAAGGATTCGAAATCACCGATGGAGCTTAAAACTCCAGACAATATAAAAACAACAACTGACCTTGACAGTACTCAGGAATCTTTTCAAATTCAGGAAAAAGCCGGAGATGTAGATTATCGTCCTCCAACAGAACTTAAGTTTAAAGACTATGCTGAATACAGGAACAAGCAGATGTCCAAAACTTATTGGAGGAATAAATCTGAAGCTACAAGTGGCGGTGCTAACACTCCTATCAGTGCAAAACCAAAAGGTTTAAATCCAAGGATTCAAATGCCACCTGTGTTTGACAGGATATTTGGTGGAAATTATATTGACATCAAACCAAATGGAATGGTGCTCCTTGATTTTGGAGGACAATTTCAAAAAACAAACAACCCGGCTATACCAATCCGCCAGCAAAGAAGCGGAGGTTTCCGTTTCGATCAGCAAATCAGTTTTAACATGGTCGGTAAAGTTGGTGAGCGATTGACAATCAGGGCCAATTGGGACACAAAAGCAACCTTTGACTTTGACAATAATATAAAAATTGAATACAAGGCATTAGAACAAGACATCATCAAAAGGATAGAACTTGGTAATGTTAGTATGCCAACAAATAGTGCTCTTATAACTGGCGCGCAGAATTTATTCGGGGTAAAAGCGCAGTTGCAATTTGGAAGACTTTCTATGACAACTGTTGTAGCGAACCAACGAAGCAAGGTTGACGAAATAGTAATACCAGGCGGTTCTGCCGGACCAGGTAAGGATTATGAAATAAAGGCAAACCAATATGACGATTTACGACATTTCTGGTTAGGCCAGTTCTTTCGTAAAAATTATGACAAATGGCTTCAATCTTCCCCATTTGTAACTTCCGGAGTTCAAATAAACAGGGTGGAAATTTATGTGAC
>JACMRH010000215.1 GCA_014376535.1 Cytophagales bacterium
AATAATACAAGTAGTTTTAACTGGATTATTAGCCAGGATTCTTCCCATATTCCAACATCTTCCAATAAAATAAGGATTGTTGCAGGTAGAAATAAAGTGATTGGGAAAGTACTTGAAATTAACAGCAAAGGATGTAATAGCGATACCGCGAAATTTGATTTATCTGTTGACCTAAAACCTACTACATCTTTAGTGTCAAACGATTCTGTTAGCATAGTTAAATACTGCATTACATCAAATACAAAAAAAATGACGGGTAATATTCCAGGCATCGGAACCGGATCCTGGAGGATTTTAAAAAATCCTGATAATGCAGTTATTGATTTAACAAACCCAATATCTCCAATAAATGGTTTTGACAAGATTCTCGACACCCTGGTTGCAGAATGGAGAATTGACAATGGATCTTGTCCTACTAGTATTTCAAGATTAACAATTCTTCCTATCCCGGCATTAATACCACAAGTTTACTTAAAAGGGGAAACCAATTCCTGCAAAGGTGCCCCTGTTTCATTTAAAGCAATTCCTATCCAAGCTACAGGAACAAATCCTACATACAGCTTTTATGATGAAAATAACCAATTGCTAAGGGCGAAGAATTTTGATTCTGTTTATACCTTTAATGCTGATCAATCTACTGTAATCTATGCAGTTGTGCATTCTGACTATCCTTGTTTATATGTAGATTCAGCAAAAACACCTATTCAAAAGTTAGATGTTGTTGCTAAATTAAAAGCATCAATTCTTCAAAATGGAGATACTATTTGTGAGGATAAACCGCCCATTATTTTAAATGCATTCGATAACAAAATTAATGGAATTACTTACGAATGGTTACATAATGGAATTATAGTAAAGCAAAGTAGCTCGCCGGAAAAATTAGTTTTAAATAGTCCTGATGCGACTGGAAAATATGAATTAAAGGTTTATAACAATACTTGTGTTCCTGATCAATCTGCCTGGAATGTAAAGATTTATGATAAACCAGATTTGTTTTTAATACCTGAAATGGAGGTAGAATACATGGAAGGAAAGGAAACTGAAATTCCATTAAGTGTAAATTCTTTGTATGATTCTAATGATTCATTGACTATTAAATGGGACAAAACTGAAAATTTGTTCTATTACAGCGGACTACCGGTTGAAAGGAAAAATTTAACCTACGATGTGTCTGTTCAAAACCCGGTTTATGTTCCCCGGCAACAAGATTTTTCTTTAACTTATAGTGCTACAGTCACATCATCTAAGAAATTTCATTGCAGTACTTCAGCTTCTATCAAAGTTTACAATTTTATACTTGCTAATATTCCAAATGCTTTCAGTCCAAATGGCGATGGATTAAATGATACATGGATTATAAAAGGACTAATTAAATACCCTAATACAAAAATCACTGTGTTTAACAGATGGGGAAATATGGTTTATGAGAATAAGTTAGGTCACAATGAACCCTGGGATGGAACTATTCATGGAACCATCTTAACAACAGGTACTTATTATTATATTATCGAATTCAATGGCAGCCAGGATAAAAGCGACCATAAAGTGAATGGTTCAGTGACATTGGT
>JACMRH010000216.1 GCA_014376535.1 Cytophagales bacterium
AAAAGAAAATTTATCTACATGGTTCCAATATGTTCATCCAGACGAAAGAGTCCTGGTAGAAAAAAGCATTAATGAGGTTATTATTAGCCAGGACCAGGTTTGGGAATCAGAATATCGGTATATGAAATCTGATAGCAGTTACGCACATGTAGCAAACAAGGGAATTGCGATAAAAGATGAAAATGGTGTCCCTTACCGTATGATTGGGGCAATGCGGGATATAACCAAAGAAAAGGAGCAGTATTACGAAATAAAGAGAATTCAGCAAAACCTTAATTCTTTAATAAACAACACCACTGATTATATCTGGTCAATAGATACAGAAATGAAAGTGATTGCTTGTAACAATGCTTTTAGTGAAGTAATATTTTTACTTACAGGTAAAGTAGTGGTTGAAGGTACCCATGTTTTATTCCCAGAAGTTAAAAAAGAACTTCTCGATAATTGGAATATCTATTATACAAGAGCTTTAAAAGGAGAAATATTTACAATAGAAGAGCATGAAACTTTACCAGATAATTCTAAAAGATATGGTATTGTAAGTTTTACTCCTATAACTTCTTTAGATGGAACTGTGCAGGGAGTTGCATGTTTTGGAAAGGATATTAGCGAGCTTAAAAAATCCGAAGAAAGGTTGTTGGAATTAAACAAAGAACTTGAAAAGCGTGCTGAGGAACTTGCTGCTTCAAATATTGAATTGGAGCGATTTGCCTATGTTGCCTCACACGATTTGCAGGAACCTTTAAGAATGGTAAGTAGCTTTTTGCAATTACTTGAAAAGAAGTATGAAGGCAACCTTGATGAAACTGCCCAGAAATACATACATTTTGCAGTAGATGGTGCTGCCAGAATGAAGGTGTTGATTAAAGACCTTCTTCAATATTCCAAGATTGGAACAGGGGCCTTAGAATTGGTTCCAATTGACATTAACAATGTTTTATCTGATATTCTATTGTTATTCAAAGAAGAAATAAATAATTCTAATGCTGAAATTGTTGTTCAGAATATGCCTGTAATCCTTGCTGAAAAAACTGCCATGATGCAACTTTTTCAAAACCTGATTAGCAATGCTCTTAAATACAAATCACCACATATTGCACCTATAGTTGAGGTTTCTTACACTGAAGACAACCATTATTGGAATTTTAAAGTAAAAGATAATGGTTTAGGGATTGATCCTAATTACAATGAAAAAATCTTTGTTATTTTTCAAAGACTTCACAACAAAGACGAATTTAGTGGAACGGGAATTGGTTTGGCTATTTGTAAAAAAATAGTAGAGCGTTACCAGGGTCAAATCCGGGTAGAATCTGAACAGGGTGCAGGTAGCACATTTATTTTTACGATTGCGAAAAATCCAATGATTTAATATGACTGGAATCTCAATTTTATTGGTTGAAGATAATGAAGGTGACATTATCCTTACTCTGGAAGCTTTGAAAGAAAACAAAATAGCAAACACTATAAGAGTAGTAAGGGACGGACTTCAGGCTATGAAATTTTTAAATAAAGAAGGCCAATACATAGCTGAATCAACACCAGATCTTATTCTCCTGGATATAAATCTTCCAAAAGTTGATGGAAAAGAGGTTCTTTCCTTCATCAAAAATCATGAGGACTATAAATCAATACCTGTAGTAATGCTTACAACTAGTACATCCGAAAAGGATATCCTGGATTCATATAAGGCCTACGCAAACTGCTATATAGCTAAGCCAGTTGATCTGGGAAAGTTTATGGATGTTGTAAAATCCATTGAAAATTTTTGGGTAACAATTGTTCAATTGCCTATAAACAGATAAAATGGAAGGTATGGAAACCATGTGCTGTAATATTCTTATTGTAGAAGATAATTTGGGGGATTTTTTGTTAGTTGAATCTATATTAAACGAGGTTTATCCTGATTCTACCATCACGCACAATAAAACTATCTCTGAGGCAAGCCAGTCACTTTCTCATGTTTTTTTCGATGCAATATTATTAGACCTTACTTTACCAGATAGCAATGGAATGTCTTCCATAAGCCAAATTGTTAAAGCAGCTTCAAATACTCCCGTAATAGTATTAACTGGTTATGAAGACAAAGACTTTGGTATTAAGACCCTCTCAATGGGGGTTTCAGATTATCTATTAAAAGATGAATTAACTGTTTCAATAATTTTAAAAAGCATTTCTTATAGTATTGAAAGAAACAAAATTGCAGGTAGGTTAATAGAATCAGAGGAAAAATACAGAGAACTTTTCCAGTTAAGCCCCATAGCTAAATGGGTTTATGACCTTGAAACCCAAAAGATTTTGAATGTTAATATAGCTGCTGTCAGGCAATATGGTTATACAATAGATGAATTTTTAGGAATGAATGTTTCTAAACTTTGTCCTGAAAATGAGCGTTGTTTAGAAAACAATATTTATAATCAAATTAGTGAAATTGGTTTTATTACCGGGACATACAAACATAAACTAAAGAACGGAAATTTAATTTCTGTGAATATTCAAAGTATTGAAATGAACTTTGAAGGTAAAAAAGCTCGTATAGTGCTGGCAACTGACATTACCGAAGATTTAATTAACAAAGAAAAAGTTATAAAATCTAATCAGCGACTGGTTTCAGCACAGGAAATAGGACAATTGGGTTACTGGGAGATTGACATGATTACTCATGCCATTTTTTGGTCAGACGAGGTTTATAAAATTATTGGAATTGAGAAAACAAATCCTGGTCTAACTTATGATGAATTCTATGAAATGGTTCACCCAGATGATAAAACAGTTTTTGATAAAAGAATTAAAGAGTCTCTGGCAGGTATTTCTCAGGCAGACATTGAATACAGGATAATTTGTCCTGACTCCACGGTCAAGTACCTTTATCATCGCTCAGAGTTGGTTAAAAATAACCTGGGAGTTCCAATAAAATGTGAAGGCGTAATCCAAGATATTACTGAAAGAAGAAATTATATAAAAGCAATTCAGGATCAAAATTTAAAATTGCAGGATATAGCATGGATACAATCCCACGTTGTTCGCGCCCCACTTACACGCCTTATGGGTTTAGTTTCCCTGCTAAAAAATCCAAACAACCTTGAATTTAATCAAACCGAATTATTAGATCAAGTTTCTAAATCAGCTAATGAGGTTGATCAAATAATCCGGGAAATTGTTAAAAATGCTGAACAAATAAATATCCAAACAAACAAAAATGAGTCTTAAGGTTTTAATAATAGACGATGATGAGGTAGTTCTCTATATCCATAAAATTATGGTGATGAACAGCAATTTATCTCTTGATCCAATAACATTTTTAAATGGTAAGAAAACATTAGACTTTTTGATTTCAGATTATTCACCGGCCCACAAGTATTTACTTCTTCTCGATATTAACATGCCCATTATGAATGGTTGGGAACTTCTGGAAGCGATAAATAGTCATGGATTAATCGATAATATTTCAGTGATAATGGCGACATCTTCAATCAACCTGGCTGACAAGAACCAGTCTGAAAAATACGGCCAGGTAATAGCTTACGCTGAAAAACCAATTTCAGAAGAAATTTGCCAGACATTCAAAAATCTGCCTGAATTGGCTGGTTATTTTAATTAAAAAGCAACTATTGCCGAGGTTTGCTTTTGATTAAGGCGAATTAGAATCTTTTTACAGCTTGTACTACCTTTTCTTTACCTTTACGGCAGAAAAAAAGAAATGCGTTTAGCACTGTCCTGGTGGAAAATACTTTGTATTGTTCTGCTGTTTTACACAATTATAGCGGGCTTCTTATTTGAAGTTCCAAGAAGATTTATTCTGAACGAAAGCATCAGAAATTTGTACTTCCATGTTCCTATGTGGTTTGGAATGATTTTTTTACTTCTCGCTTCCGCCTCAGCTTCTGTACTTTACCTGAAAAATGGTAAACAACTTTATGATATTTATGCATCTCAGTCTGCCAATGCAGGGATTGTATTTGGCACCCTGGGTTTACTGACAGGAATGCTTTGGGCAAAATATACCTGGGGAGCATATTGGAGTGGAGACCCTAAACAAAATGCTTCTGCCATTGGGATGCTCATTTACCTGGCTTATTTTGTTTTAAGAGGTTCGATTGATGATCTACAGAAGAAGGCCAGAATCTCTGCTGTTTATAATATTTTTGCCTTTGCCATGTTGGTTCCTCTATTATTTGTTTTGCCTAGGCTAACAGATTCTCTGCACCCGGGCAATGGAGGTAACCCTGGGTTTAATGCATATGACCTTGATTCTAAAATGAGATTGGTATTTTATCCTGCAATTATTGGCTGGACACTCCTTGGCTTTTGGCTAACAGATATAAACACGCGCATTGAAACTATTAAACACAAACTTGATTATGAATAAGAAACTTTTAGGAGTCTTGTTGTTATTGGTAACATTAAGTAAAAGTATAATTGCCCAGGACAAACAAGCAGAAATGGCTGATGTTTTACGTGAAAACGGTAAAATTTATAATGTTGTTGCTGTGGTTTTGGTAATCTTAATTGGCTTTCTGGTTTATCTATTCATAACCGAGAGAAAATTGAAAGATCTTGAAAATAAGCTGAATAAATAAAGCTGGTTTTTTTTAAGAAAATCGTACCTATTTTGGAAATATCATCATGAAAACAACACATATTTTATTGTTAATAGTAATTGCAATTGCAATAGGCGTTATCGTGTCCTTAACCGGCAGCACGAGTAGTTACGTAACTTTTAATGAAGCCAAAGCAATGGCGAAAGATGGTGATAATGATAAAATTCACGTAGTCGGTAAGATAAAAAAATCATCTTCCGGGAAAATAGAGGGTATGGAATATTATCCTGAACAAGACCCTAACTATTTCAAATTTCAGTTGATGGATACAACCAACACGGAAATGAGCGTGGTATATGGAAACCCTAAACCTGCAGATTTTGAAAGATCAGAGCAGATTGTAATCATTGGCTCTGTCAGGGACAATGTTTTTGTCGCAGACAAAATCCTGATGAAGTGCCCTTCCAAATACACTGAAAAGGAAGTAAAGGTTGGTTAAGAAATAACTAAAATAAAAGCCCCTCTCAATTAGAGGGGCATAATCATATTAATCTTTTTTCTTAGCCTGCTTTTCAGCACGTTTTTCTTTAATAGTTTTGGTTGGCTCTTTTTTCTTCTCCTTTTTGGCATCCTGTGCTTTTGACATAATCGTAAAGTTTACGGTTAAAGTATGTTTTAAAGGTAAACAGTTAGAAATAAAAAGGCAATAACTAGCGAAAAAAAGTATTAGCATATTAATTTCCGCCCCTTGGTTGAGCTCTTATTAGGGCAAATTACGAATCAGTTTTAGATCTTAAAATGCCTCATCAATATCCCTTCAAAAACAGATGCGGGCAATATCCTTTTCATCATAACAGAAAGCTTTTCAGTAAACTTACTTACCCTGTATTTCCCTTTAATATTTTTCGAGTCAACAATTTGTTTCACAATAGGCCCGAAAGTATTCAGGGGATAACCTTTGCTTACACTTGCATTTACAATTTCATAGCATTTGTTGAAACTGTCTTTGTAAGGAGAATTTGCAGGCATAGGTGATACCATCCTGTTTTTGTTTATATCCGTTTGAATACCACCCGGTTGCAGCAAACAAATTTGAATTCCAAATTTTTTGACTTCCATTCTCAATGCTTCTGTATACCTTTCAAGTGCGGCTTTGCTGGCACAATACATTCCCCGATAA
>JACMRH010000217.1 GCA_014376535.1 Cytophagales bacterium
CGGTTGACGTATAAGGAAACGACTGCACCATAAACCTGTATCTTTTGCGGGTTATTGCCAATGCAAAGAATTTTTGGTGCCAGGGGATTATTAATGTCGAGATTAAAATCGTTACCAGATAAAACATAATACAATTTTGGAGAGGAAAGTCTTGCCATGGCAATTTTAGAATTGGCGATCTGCCCTTCTAATTGGTCAACAGCATTGTTTATAAAAGCATTCACAAATGGATTGATCAATACTTCTACTTCTTTCTCTCCCCGCAACACCGAAAATAATTTTTCATACTCCAATTGCATCAGTTCAATCACATGCGGTAAGGTGCAAAATTCTCCATCTTGGTATCGGCGCAGGTACCAAATAATCGCAGTTAAAAAATTAATGGACGACTCAACAAAAAAATCTCCCTGCTTTTTTATCCATTCTCTGTTTAAACCCATCAGTATAGTACGTGCAGCTTCAGCGGCATCGGTAATATCCAGCATGTTTTCTTTATCCAGCGGATTGCACCGGTGGCTTCTTGCCAGGTCATCAAAATTGATTACATAAAATTGCGGGGTTACGGTAAATTTATTTTTGTTTTTCAGAAAGTGATTGTAGGCAATTACGGTGAGGTCATCAAACTTAAAATCGTACACGAACATTGAAAATCCTTTTGACAAATGCTGAGTAATAACATGCCGGATTACAAAATAACTTTTGCCGGAACCCGGACTCCCCAAAACCAGAAAGGAGCGAAAGGGATTGATAATATTTACCCAGCTTTTCTTTACCTTATCCTTTAGTCTATACCGTGCAGGCAAATTAATGGAGTAATCATTGTCAAGTAATCTTTCCTCTTGCGGAAAAGTTTCGTTTTCCATATTGAAAATATCATCATTATTAAATTGCATTTTTATAACGCGACTAAATAATGTACCTCCGGTTAATACCAATATAAATCCAATGGTTGTAACAGTCATATAAAATACCGCAATTGGATTTTTTTCTGGACTTAATAACAAAATCCAATAACTGCAGAAATAAATGACAAGTCCGATTAAAATATAAATTACAGCAACTTTATATTGCAACTTTTCATCCTTCCTACCTTTGGCACCCAGTAGCGATATAAAGAGGAAGGCAAGCGCTAATAATTTAGCCGTACTGAAATGAGTAAAGAGCCCCGTTTTTACAATGTTTTCCAGTAGTCTTTCTGAAAGCTTATGGGTTAGGCCCCAAGCCTTAAAAGCCCTGTAACAATAATAATAGAAATGTAGTATTAATAATACGATACTGATCAGCCTTGACATGTCTAGTATCTTATGCAGTCCTTGTTCATTTTCTCCTCTGGCCATTTTCGATTTTTTTAATAATTAGATGGATATTTTTTTTCTTCTCTTTTTTTTCTTTTTAAATTCAGATGGAATATATCCTGCCGATGGAATTGTTCCGGGTAATATGGGATGAAAATTATTTTCCCGGGAAGTCCCTATACTTTCATTAGGTCTTATGGCGGGGTGATTATTTTGAATAGTTTCTTTTATCTTTTCAGCTACGGAAACCATTTGTTGTGGGCTTAAGATTGGAGTGCATTTTTCCATGACCGCTTTGGCGCTGTAGGCTTTCCCAAGATCGCTGCCATTAAATACGCATTTGGTCTTGTGGTCCACATAAGTAATTCCGAAAACGACGCCATCTTTCCCTCTTCTTAAAACAGTACTAATGGCTTCTTTTTCCAATGCTTTGACGAAGAATGGTAAATCAACTGGCGCCTTATTTAATATCCAATCTATGGCAACTTTTAAACGCTTGCTATGCGGTTCTTTCAATGCCAAATTTTCGAAAAATTTATTTTCGAGGTTTGTAAGCGTGGGCTTCATATAAAAAGCACTGGCTTTAATGGGTGTACCGATCTTTTTTCCAGCATCACCAATAGCATGGAAGGTTAATCCCTTATGCTGAAACATTCTGGAACTTTCGCCACCTCTTTCGGCGTTAACATTGTACAGCCTGAGCACCGCATTAAGCTCGGCTAGAGAAGTATATTTATACGGTTCAATTACAGCGACCAGTACATTTGAAATAGATCGCTTCAGTTCTGCTTTTCCGTAATTAATTTTTTGTGCATTTACCGGGGTGATTTTTTTTGACTCTGATTGTTGATTGTTACCAGCTATAACCAACCCAAAATTTATTTCAATTTCTTTTCGTGTTTGTTCTGACTGAAAACGGCCAAGATTGTGCAGCGATATCCGGCTTCCATCCACTTTTATATTGGTACTTACGATATGCAGGTGGGGATGTCCTGCATCCTTGTGGCGGTAGACCAGGTAAGGTTGATTGCCAAAGCCAATCTTATCCATATAAACTTGAGCAATCTCCGTCATTTTTTCATTGGTAATCTTTTCTGAAACATCAAAATTTAAAGACACATGTAGCGTATTAGTTGCGGCTCTTTCATTGAGTGAAATATGTCTTTGAAACTGTTCCATTTTATCATGAAAATTAAGGTATTCCATATCCTTTATAAAGCCAGCTGCAAGCAGTATTTCTGCCATGCCGGTCTGCACTTTTTGCTCATTATAATTGAGTGCTTTGGAAATACTTTTTCCGGTATTTATTCTTGCGACCATTGATCTGAAATTAAAGCGATTTTAAAATTGATTTCGGCTATTTTTTTA
>JACMRH010000218.1 GCA_014376535.1 Cytophagales bacterium
AAAACAACACCAACGGCCTGTATTCCAACAACAACTGCCATTACGGTTAACGAAGAAAGAAGTGTTTCTAAAAATTTAACCGGTAAGCCAGAGGTCTTTGCAAAATTCTTATCAAAAGAGACCAGGGTCAGTTCTTTGAAAAAAACATAGACAAGAACGATTAATACAACACTAAAAAAGCCAAAGACCACCACATCTTCCCCAACTAGAGAAGCAGCTTTTCCAAACAAAAATTTATCCAATCCTGTTTGGTTTGCCATGTCAGTATGCTGTATGGCAGTAAGAAGAAAAATCCCTACCCCAAAAAATACGGATAGTACTATAGCCAGCGCAGCATCTTCTTTTAATTTGGAATTTTTAACAATAAAATCAACAGCAACAATTGAAATCCAACCTGTGATGAATGCACCAGTAAGCAGCACAATAGGATTCTTTGTGTTGAAAATAAGGAACGCCAGGCAAATACCCGGCAATATTGAATGGGCAATGACATCGCCGGAGAGTGTCCGTTTCCTTAAGAAACTAAACCCTCCTACTAAAGCAGAACTGACAGCTAAAAGTACAGTCCCCGCTGTAACAAACCTGATGTTGGCATCAGTAAAGCTAAAAAATTCAATTATTTTGTCCATTCTTTAAATGAAGATCGAACTTCTTCCTAAAAATAGAGATATCCTTTGAAATATAATAAAAGGTATTTGATAGAATTGACCTTAACACCAGCAATCCAGGAATTAATTTATTTCAATTTTCCTAATTATTTTGTTTTTGCCCAACTTGAATTGGGAGAAATAAACGCCAGAAGCCAATTTCGAGCTTTTAATAACATTCAAACCATTATTAAATGACTCTCGTTTTACAATTTACCTAAAACGTTTACCATTTCCATCTGTTAGACTAGTTTTGACACTCCATTAATAAATACATTAAATGATCCATTATTAGGGGAAAGGAAAATTTGAAAATCTTCCTTTACAGTGTTCTCAATAAATAGACTTATTACTGCATATTCTTCACGAAGGTCGTCACCCGAAAACTCAATTACTTTGTAATAATTCAATCTTTCGCAAGGTGTGCTGTAAAATAAGGAATATTCCTTGATTATGTCCATTATTTTTAGAAACAACGTAACCTACTGTTTACCAAATTTTACAATCACAGCTTCTTTCAACGGAATATTTTTTCGTATTCCCTTCATCAGATATTTGCCAGTAAACAGGGTTGCCTTCATTGGTAATTTTGCCTTTAAAAAATGCTAGGGAAATTGGCAATGGAATATTTCTGACTGTCAGGGTAAAAGGTTCAAATTTTGTTGGAAGAGTATTTGTTATAATAGTGCCACTTGCACCGGTCGTAGAACCGTTTCCTCGGCTAATCTATTTTGTACTGTAAGTATCCCATTTGGGATCCATTGGCAACACTCAAATTTTGCTAAAATAATAGCAAACGATTTTGGAGTGTCTTTTGATTATTTGGTAAGTGAAGGTATTAATGCTTCCTTCGACAAAAAACAGCGCAGCGCATACTGGATATTGAGAGCATGAAGCCGGAACAAAAAGCTTCCTAATTTTCTGTTATTGATTCTGCGATAAGGGATTATAAGACTCAGCAAGCTTATGCTGGATAAAATGCAATAAAGCCCAACGCCAAGCTTTCTTCTTTTCTTCATTCTGTATATAATCACGCCACATTTTTAGGCGGACACCATTTGCAAACTGTTGCGAGCTTCACATACTCGGACTAGCTGGGAGAATAATATAACATGAAGCTTAAAAAAAGATTTTGAGCTCATATTGGTTTTGTGGCAAAAGAACTACATGACATTCTTTGTAATACTAATTATTAAAAAGAATTCATATTTCTATACGAGTGTGAATTTTATGTATTCAGCTTAGCATTATAAACCATTTCAACATTACGGAGGAAGATTAGACATTTGAATAATAAAAACTTTTCATTTTATTCCTGGAAAGAAATCACAATCTTCTCCGAAAATACCTTTCTGTCATATCTAATCTTGGCCAGGTAAATTCCTTGCGTAAGCAATTGAAGGTCAAATGTATTAACTCCTGGCTTTAATTTAGAATTCAATAAAGTTTTTCCTTCTAAATTTAAAACCTCTACAATAGCTTTTTCTACATTATTAGAAATGTGAATATTTAACTCGCCTTGGCAGGGATTTGGATAAATAAGAATGATTGGGTCGTTTTGTCCGTCACCCAAATCTAGATACGATATTAATAAGGCAGTTAATTCGTTATATATACTCCTTTCCGAAAGCCTATAATACCAGATATTACTTCCAGCAAAACTATCCGTAATGGTATAGGATTGTACAGAATTGCTTTTATTTACAACTGGGACCACACTTACAAGAATCCAATTTTTTCCATCCTGACTTTTTTCAATCAGAAATTCTTTAGAATCATAACTATCATTAATTGCCCATTCACATTTAACTCCTTTCTCCGATTTTACTGCATTAAAATTAAGCAAATGCACCGGAAGAGGGGTGATTGCACAGGCTCCTGAAGGGCTACAATTGTAAGTAACGGTGGATGTGCCAAAAGATGTACAAGGACCTGCTCCAGCGAAACATACTTTTGTTGGTGATGAAGTTAAGCCGCTTCCAGATGGACAAGTAGAACCACTGATATAAACTGTACCACTTGAAGAGGCACCATTTTGTATTACATCTGAAGGCCCTCCACCCAAACTATTAGTTAGATCGTTTGCCCGAATACATCCGTTGTTATTAATGCAGGTTTTTGTATTATTTGAAACAATCTGTAATTCAGTAAGTTTTACTGCTCCTTCCACTACGAGAACAGAGCTTGAATTCATTTTTATGATAGGCCCGCTTACAACTCCCGTGGAACCCACCCGAACATCAGATCCATTGTTTAATGCGAGTATAGCAGTAACATTCATAGTACCATAAACATATATTACACCAGTATTGCTAACACCGGTACTGGTTGCATTCGTAAAATTAAGCGTCCCACCAGAAAGAATATAAATTGCTCCGGCCTGAATAAAATTTCCTTCGATGTTTAAAACTTCTCCCGCTTGTATATAAACAGTATTGTTATTTGCTGGGGTATAATCTCCGGAAATTGTTTGAGGATTAGAAGCTAATTTATATATGGCACCGGCAATATATGGCGCCATAGATGGCAAGGCAGTGGCGGTTGCCGGATTAAAGGTAGGCTGTGCAGGAATAGTTGGGCAACCCGGGGCGCAATAGGTTGAATTACTATACAATAGTAATAAAAACAAAAAAAGCCTGTTTATTAAAGTTTTTACGTTTAACAATTTAAATATATTAAAGTAATATAGTGCCTTGAATATAGTTTAATTTTATGATTTTCACAATGTTTAACTTACTACCACAAATAGCCGGGAAGTTGTTCTGCTTCAGCAAAAGATTAAAATCTCTAATTTTCATTTTGATCTATAGTCTAAAGCACTTAACAAATAGAATGTTAAGCTCCATAAACTATCCTGTCTTGTCCTGAAAAAAGTTTACAGGTTAATTAATAATCCTGTTATACGTTTACAGTTATTAAATCGTCCTGTAATTGGGTTATGACGATACGGTTTTTCTATGGTTATGTTTTCCAGACTTTTTCAGTTTTAAGATTATGTGCATGTACGATTTTCGGTGTTAACATTCCAATACTCATATGTGGTCTTTCCTCATTATACAATCGTATGGTCTGATTTAATAACTCTTTTGCCTCATCTAAACTGTCAATTTTATAGTTCAATAAATACTAATTCTTTAAGATTCCATTTACTCTTTCTGCAATAGCATTTTCAGTAGGTTCACTGGTTTCTGTCATACTTATCCTGATTCCATTTTGCTGTAATATTTTTACATACACATAAGAACAGTATTGAAGCCCTCTGTCAGAATGATGGATAAGCTGGCTGTTACTGCCCCCAAAGCCGTGCAAAGCCAGCTCCAGCGCCTTCCTGCTTTCTACAGTCCCCCTCTGTTCCAAAATTCCAGAAACTTTCACTGTTTCAACTTTATCTATAGCGTAACTTGGAACTTGCATTGTCATCAGTTTTCAACTGAACCAATTTAAACAAAAAGTATATCAATCAGACCCTTGTTTTCTGTCTGGTAATCTTTTGCACTACTATATAAATACTCCCATGCATTTTCAACAAATCCGGCCTCTACCGGATTATCGTGAATATAGTTTAATTTTTGTTCAGTCATTTCAGCATTAAGCAATTCAATTGGTTTGTTATGCTGAAGCCAAAATTGATAATGATCATTGTTAGGATTATGTTTTCCAGTTGTAAATCCCGATATGTCGGGGCTTTTTCAAACATCCATAACATCCATTCTTTTCTGCTTTCTCCAGGATATTCTTTTATTGCTAATAGTAAAGTTTTGGAAGTATGTCTCTTCATATCCCTAATTATATCTTCCATCTTTTCACCACTTGTTCCAATGATTAAATGAACATGGCTCATCATTATGCACCAGGCATAAAGTTCGAGTCCTTTTTCCTTAATGCAATATTTTATGCTGGCTACTATAATTTCTTTGTATTCCGTTCTGATAAATACATCATCCAATTTATTGTAGCAAAACTTACAAAATAAAGCTTTTCCTGGTTTCTGAACTTATAGACTCTGCTCATGGACTTATCTATCTCAAGCCCAAATATAATGATGATCTATTGATACGTTAAGCTGAAAGCTTTATACAATCATGGTTCCAAGTTACGCTATCGCTAAACTTGAAACAGGCAGCAGTTTTGTAAACTTGGAACAGTGAGGGAAACAGGCAGCAGTTTTGTAAACTTGGAACAGTTAGGGAAAACATAAAGCATTATACAAAAAATATTGCTTCGTTTGGGCCGGGTCACAGACCCTATTTTTCATTAGCCGTCCGTAGTTACGCAAGCTAAACTAAGGACAGGAAAAATAATGAATGTAGGTAACAGACTAAGGATAGAGGGGAAGATATTTTTCAGCAATCAGCACGAGCACTTTGTAGAGCATCTAACTGAACTCAAAAACAGTAAGATTATTCCTTATCAAAAAGCCTTCATTAAACATAAAATCAGCAGGCAAGTCATAAACCGTAACTTCTCCGACCTCTCCTTCGAGAACTTTTTTAGTTATAATATTTTCCCATCAAGCATACTTACTGCTTACGGCCAATGGGAAGCGGAGCGAAGAACAATGCAGCTAGGAGACACTATTGTCCAGCAAATAAATATCCCGCCTTTCAATAGGCTTTCGCAAAAGCTTATTGTCGGGGTTAGAATCAAAGAAGTTTTCAACTCTGATGGATGCAAAGGCTTTTCTTATGAGACACTAAGAGGGCATGTGGAAAAAGGAATTTCAACTTTCAGGATTGAACCTCAAAAAAGCTCCTCTGCATTTACTATTGAAACATACTCGGCTCCTGCCATGCCTTTGCTAAAGTTGTTTGGCCCCTTTTCTTCTTTGTATCAAGACTATTGCACTAACAAAGCTTTAAAAAATGTAGCGACCAATGCTATGCCAAAGACTTCTTTGATTTAATCCAATAGAAAACCTTCAAAATAGATGCGATTATGGATATTGGAATTAAGTAAAAAAGGACTGTATAAAAGCTCCAATTGACGCTAATGTAATGCTCTCTTTCTAAGAAGTATAAAAAAAATGCATACCCTAACAAATGAGGTATGAATCTAACTAATACTTCGATATACTCAGAAGCTTTTTTAGCTTTTGATTTAGCCAAATAGTAATTCAGAATTAGTATCAATGCAGGAATCAGGATTGTATAAATATAGAACATCATTTTTTCTCCTTTATGCTTGCTGGCGACTCTACTACTTTTGCTTCCCTTTTTATTTCTGTACCGCCTGCCTTATTAACAACATTTGTAAGCACCTCTTCCCATGACTCAGCTTGTTTTTCTCTTGAAATCTTTTCAGGGGCCATTCCCATATCTACTTCTGATATACTACTTATTGAAAACTTAATCTTTCCCTCTCCTTCATCATTAAGCCTGAATGTTATCTTGCCTTTTTCAATATGTCCTTCCATAGTAGCAAAGGTCGCAGACATGGAACCATCTTTCTCTTCCATCCCTACCACTTTAACATATGCATTATTAAAAGGACCCTGGATATTAATTTTTATGTAACTACCTACTTTAAATTGTGAAGGCTTCCCTTCTCCGTCAACAGGGGCATTAAATGTTGCTTTAGAGTTGGTAAGGATATTTTGAGGTGCATCTTTAAAAGAAGCTTTAAAGTCTGCGAATGACATGTTAGAATTCTGTATAGAAACACTATAATGTTGTCTTTGTGCAGTTTCAGCATTAGGTAATTTCATCTTCAATTCACCTGGCTTACTAAATGTAGTCATAAAGTTTTCCCATTCTTTGCCTTCTAAGTCTCGTCCATCAATTACTCTGTTTTCAGCAAAAGCATATGGACTGTTCCAAGGATATTCCTTTACTGATGGATCTACGCTCAAAAACTTACCTATTCGAGGGTCATAAATTCTAAAAAGAAAATCATAGGAATTCCCACTACCTTTTAATTCATCATCCTTTTCTTTACCGTTAAAGCCGTATCTGTAACGATATTTTATTCTTTAACGATTTTTTGATTGGTCTCTTTACCGCAGGCGTAGGTTTTTAACAGATAGAGTCCAGGCAGCAAACTAGTCATGTTCACTGTCAAATAATCGGCTTGCGATTCTTCATTTGATTGTATTTGTATTTCTCCTTGCATATTGTAAATCTTAAATGAATGGTTACAATTCATTAGTGATGATTTTGGTATATTAAGAAAATCTTTTACTGGATTAGGATAGGCAGCATATTTGATTTCTTGCTGAGTTTCAATCAAACCAGTTACAATATCATTTACAGTAAGTAGAGTATTATAGGTTACTGCTTCGTAAGGTCCGCTTGCTTCCTGATAAGCTTGTATTTTAACCACACCAGGTTTTTGAATCGTTACCAAACCTTGTGGAGTTATAGTGGCCGCAATTCCTTCCAGGACACTAAATGAAATTTTGCCTGTGGAGTTTGAGTTTACATTTAAGTAAAAAGGTTGGTCACCATAATTTTTTGAAAGGTTGCCAAAAGTTATCTCAGGAACTCCTGAAGAGCTTTGGACTGTTATAATTTGTGATGTGAAAGTATAAGTTGAAGAAGCCGTAGTAAAATTTTCATCTTCTATTACCTCAGCTTTTATATCTAATGTTCCGGTAGAAGGCCCGGCTGAAAGTGTCGATCCTGAAATAGCGGATTGAGTTCCTGATTGAGAATTTATTGTAATATTATATTTAGCTCCGGGAGGGAAACTTTTAACTGTAATATTCAATTGCTTTCCGACCCCAATTTTATTGGCTGAAGTTATAACACTTACCGGATACGCCTTATCGACAAAAAGTTTTACTTGCTTTGTAGCAGAATTAAAAGGTGGGCTAGCTTCCTGTTGCATTTCAATGGTAACTACTCCAGTACTTTTTATTGTTATTGTTGTATGTAAAGTGTCTTCGTTTAAAGTTACTGCTGTGCCTTCAATAATTTTGAAGCTTATTTTACCTGGTGAATTTGAAACTGCTTCAAGATTAAAAGGATAATCACCATATGATTTCTGAATATCATTTAATACTATTTCTGGCGTTCCTGCTGTTGGTTCTACTGTAATTGTCTGATTTATGTAAGTTGATGTGCCAGTAGATAATGCAAAATTTTCATCAACAATTAGCTCTGCTTTTATATTCAGCGTTCCAGCATTAGGTCCAGCCAATAATTCATTACTATCAATGATTGCATTTGTGCCATTCTGATAAACAATTGCAAAAGTGTATTTTGCACCAGGTGGATTGCTGGTAACTGAAAGTAATATTTTACCATTTGTTCCCACTTTATTTGTTGAAGAGATGTATCCATAAGGGTACGCCTTTCCTATTATAATTTTAGCAGTTTTGGTGATGGCAGAAAATGATCCACTTGAATCCTGATTTAATAAAACTGTTACTTCACCTGTCTTTTTTATCTCTACTAATCCCTCTGAACTAATAATGGCAGCGTCTCCGTTTATTATGCTAAATGTAACCTGACCTGGTGAATTTGTTGTATATGGCATCGAAAAACTATAATCTCCATAGTCTGCATATTTATCATAAAAATTAATTGCGGGAATACCTGAAGTATCCTTAACAGTAATTATTTGTGTAGTGAATGAGGAAGTTGAAGAAACTGCTGTAAAATACTCATCTTCAATTATTTCCGCTTTTATGTTAATTGTACCAGAGGTAGGTCCAACCAATAATTCTGAAGTATTTAGTACAGAGTTAGTTCCATATTGAGAAACAATAGACCATTTGTAAAATGCACCTGGTGGAGTACTTGTTGCTGATAATTGAATTTTTTCTCCAATTCCTACTTCTTTTGCAGAGGTTATAGTAGTATGCGGGAGTACTTTGTAAACATTTACGCTTACCTGCTGGGTACCACTTAAAAATGGCGGGCTGGCTTCTTGTATCACCTGGACGATGGAATTGCCTGGTTTGAGTACGGATACTATTCCAGTATCGGAAACAGTAATTGAGTTACCTTCTAATAATGAATAAGAGAATTTGCCGGGTGAGTTTGAACTGGCATTTAAG
>JACMRH010000018.1 GCA_014376535.1 Cytophagales bacterium
AAAGAAGAAGAATTTCCTGACATATCATCAACAGGAAAATCGTTTGATAACCTGGCATTTACGACAGGGCATACTGCAATGTTTCTAAAAACGGTATTGCTTTGAATACTCACCTGGCTGCCCCATTTCAATCGAATGGTCAAATAAAGATCCGAAGTAGCTGTGGGTGTTATGTTTATAGTTTTGGTTGAAAAGGTTCCATTTATACTACCAGCCGACAAGGGAACCAATGATTGTGCCAAAATGGGGCCGCTTGAACTTTCACCTGTAGCAAAACCGATTTCAAAGTCATTTACGGGCATCGAAATGTCGTTCTTAAAATCAAAACTTATACTTATTGGTTTTGAAGCAGTTACCTGGGTTTTCTTTCCGGTTTGAATAATATAAACGTTGTCCATTCCCCAAGCGCGGTGTGTCACCCGCATTCCGTCCGTCTGATTAAATACTCCTGAATTATTGGATTGATCAGACCAGGCGTTTCTTAAAACCCAGTTACCGGCATTGGGAACGGCTTCAGTAATACAAGAATTTTGTACAGCTGGTTTTACTGTAATGGTCACTGATGAAGATAGTGATACATTGTTACTATTATCGGTTGCTCTAGAAGTAATAGTATAGGTTCCCGGGCCAACATTATTCCAACTGAATTCATAAGGAGCATCAAGATCTTCTCCAAGTAGGGTTGATCCATTAAGAAACTCTATCTTGGTAATAACACCGTCTTGATCTGAACCATCTGCTTTAAGCTGCACTGTAGCCGGATCAAAAAATGAGTTTTCTGAAACCGGGCTGACGAGGGAAACTACAGGTGGTTGATTATTTGCTGCCAAAATAGAAACATTTCCAGATGAATTTAAATCTCCTTTATTATCTGTTGCTTTAGCATTAATAGTGTAGGTGCCAGCGGGAACATTTGTCCAGTTTAAAGAATACGGACTGGTAAAATCTTCTCCTATTTTAGTTATACCCTGAAAGAATTCTACTTTTACCACGATGCCGTCTGCATCCGTAGCATTTGCTGTAATGAAGATATTACCTGGTGTATCATATCTTGCATTATTTACTGGTGAGGTAAGACTTACTTCCGGAAGAATATTAGGGATTTCTGCGGGATAAAGACTTAATACAGGAACAACTTGTATTGCCTGACTGGCACTGGACCATACAAGTTTCATCACGGCCGCATTATGGTCATTAAAATACTCAAGCTTAATATCGTATTTGGTATTGGCCAATAATTGAATCTGCGCTGTGTTTATTTTTGATTTATGAATGGTCCAGTTGTCTATAAGCAAAACATTATTTACATATAATCTTACGCCATCGTCGGATGTGGTAGAAAAAGTGTAAAGTTCTGAATATAATGGCTCTATTTTGCCCGTCCAACGCACGCTAAACAGGTAAGGATTAATAATAGGTGAAGGGCTAGATAGCCATATAAAATTAATAACCGGATCAGTCTTTATCAAAGTCGGATTCCCGGTTAGTGTGGAATTGTCAAAGTAATCTCCCCTTAATCCTGATCCTGAAGGGCCATAAAGTTTCCCCACAGAAACTTTTACCGGAGTACTTATATTCTTAATCCCCATATTATCTGTAGCAGCAGCATTAAGGGAATAGTTGCCGCTTTTTGTCGGTTTCCAAGCGAATTGATAAGGAGGATTAGCATCACTAAACAATAATGTAGAACCATAGAAAAAATCTACTTTGGTAATAGATCCATCTGGATCGTACGCTTTTGCTTCTAAATTTACTGTTGAATTAGGTGCTATTCCCGAATAATTAACAGGTGAAATGAGACTGACGTAGGGGCTTAGATTAATTGATGTTGACGGAAAAAAATTATTTTTGGGAACCACCTGTTTCGTCTGATTTTGGCTCGACCATTCCAAACGGGCAATTGCCGAACAGCAAGTATTGAAATAATCAATTTGTATATCGTACAATGTATTTGCAGATAAAAATAAATTGACAGTATCTTCTTTTAGGCCCTGTGAATCCCAGTTTAGGATCACAGGAATATTGTCTATTAATAGCTGAACGCCTTCATCTGAATTTAAATAAAACTTGTAGCTTTCAGAGTATAGAGGTTTTATTTTACCTTTCCATCGAACGCTATATTTTTCAGAACTTATAACAGGTGAGGGAGCAATTGTTCCCCAATTGAAATTGATAGTTGTGTCAATCCTTGTTAATACGGGCAATCCTGTAAATGTATTATTGTCAAAATATTGGGCCTGCAGACCTGTTCCGCTACCAGAAGTAACGCTTGGTGAAACCACTGTAATTTGAACAACCTCTGAGGATGTAAAAGCTTTCAAATTATCGATAGCTACTGCTTTTAGCAAATGTGTCCCTGCTAATACATTTTTCCACTCAAAACTGTAAGGACTTACAAAGTCCTCGCCTACTAATGTGTCACCATCATAAAACAAAACTTTTTTAATGGTCCCGTCTATATCATTAGCAAACGCTGAGACCAAAATACTGGCCGGAGAAGCATAAATTCCGGAAGATGACGGAGACTTAAGATAAACCTGTGGTGCTCTGTTGTTTTGCGAGACTGGAGATGGCGTAACTCTTATGAAATTAATGGATGGTCCATTGGTAATGGCATGGATTTTCATATCCTGAATGCCAGCATTTAGGGCAATATTTGGCAGTGTTATGGTTTCGTAATAATTGCCAGTAACAGGTAATATAACAGTTCCTGAAATATTTATACCATTGACAGTAACATAAACAGCAGTTCCTTTTACTGGTGCGGAGAGGCGTAATTCAATGTCATAATTTCCCTGAGCAAAGACATTAACTGTATAATTAAGCCATTCTCCTGATTCAAACTTTCCTACAGCAAATCCTTTTGTTGTATCAAAGCAACTGGCTACTTCTACACCATCTATTCTGTAAACTGAATTACTTACTTCAAAATTTCTGAAGGCGACCCCGTTTACTCCTCTATCATAATTTTCAGCTTCTATTTTACCTGGAATGCTAACTGGTATATTAAAATATGGAGTCGATGCTACCTTTTTGTAATTAGTGTCACCATCGCAAACAAAATTGTCTGCAGGTACCTTGATTTTGTTTTTCACCCATGTTCCCGAGGTGGTGGTATTATTCCAATTCCCCCCACACGATCCGGGTTTGAGTGCTGCAGATAATTCATCTTTGTCAGAGAATGTCCAGTTGGCCCAGCTGATCTTATTATCATACAGCCAAGCATTCCACACTTCCATCTGGTCTATAAATGGACCCACAGTATTTTGGGGGTCAGTAGTGCCAAATTCTGTAACAAAAATAGGTAATCCTTTGGCAATAGCTCTGTTGCCTTTGGTCCTTAATCGTTCTCCGTGATTGTAAAAATGAAGGGCATAAGCTATGTTGGTATAACTAAGTTTATCGTTGGCTGCACTATCCACACTTTGGCTCCAGTTGCCTGTTCCAACAACTATTAAAGTCTTTGGGTCAATATTTCTAATTAACGGAATTACCTGATCAGCATATTCTTTTACTCTTTTCCATGTTACAGAACTTGGTTCATTACAAATTTCGTAGATGACATGTTTCTTACCATTGTGTTTCGTAGACATATAAGTCCAAAACTCTCTTGCCTCGTTAATATAAAGCATAGGATCTCCAGGGCGATGCACGTGAAAATCGATAATGGCGTAAATTCCTTTTTTTTCACATTCATCAATTACATTATCAATATATCCTTTAAAATAGCTTGGATTGGTAACATAACCACCTTCCTGAATATAAACTGTGATCCGCAGTACGTCTGCATTCCAATCTTTTGCCAAAGCATCGATAGAAGAACTGTTCAAACAATTTCCAAACCATTGTATCCCATGACTTGCCATGCCTCTTAATTGGACAGGATTACCGCATTCATTGCGAAGATATTTTCCTATGACCTGCAACTTGCCATTTAATGCCACTGGTGATCCGGCGGGATATTGTGCAAGCAATTGGAATGACAGAAAGCAACTTAAAACTGAAAACAGGACAAATCTGCTTGCTTTTGAAATTGGGGAATATGACATAGGTTCAAAGAATGGTTTTAGATAATTTTTTAAGAAATGTGATAGTGTAAAACGGTTGGAAATAGCATTATTCAAGTTTCATAAGGAAACTGTCCGCAAGAGAAATGCTATCGTACTTGTGATGTACCACTAAAATAACTGTAATCAATTGAATATGTTAGCTTTTATTTTGAAATTATTTTACTTGGAAGTTCCAGTTGAATATTTCAATTAAAAAATTGTATTAAATATATACAATGAGGATCGGATTATTTAATCGCCCCATAACAACTCGGATTTGGATGTAGGTGATAATCGAATTTATTTGACTGGATAAAGACTTCAATAAATTTTTCCCATAAAAAAGTATTGTTTTTAGGTATTTCTTTAGGTCAAAAGCGGCGGCTACCATGATAGCATTTATTATATCCTCTTCTACTCCCTTAAGGAAGTCTTTCATCATCCTGTGGTCATGTTTTAAATGCCTGATTAATGGAAGCATGGATATGGATGCAATTTCTAAATAGCTGGATAACTTTAAAGATCAAATGAATGATTATCTGAGCCGGATAGAAGCCATAGATAACTTGGATGGTGATTTAGAATAAAAGGAGAAACGAAGCAGCTGCTCAACTATGAAATGGAATTCCTTAAGCAAAAAGCAAACAAATTAAAATAATAAAAAGAAGAGCTTAAGCGGTCAGGGACGAAGAGATTAAATACTACTGATCCTGATGCCGGGATTATGAAGAGCAGGCAGGGCAAGCACTTTTGTTATAACCTACAAGCAAGAGTAGACGCTGAAAATCATTTTATAGCTTCTTTGACTACTGTTTTTAATGAAAATGAAAAAGGTCTGTTTCTACTGGTAGCAGAACAACTTAAGGAAGAATTCGGCCTGATTATTAAAGAGTTACTTGCAGATGCAGGTTATTATGTGGTAACTCAGGTAGAGATACTTAAAAAACAAGGAATTGAATGTTATGTAGCTATCAACCATAATCAGCAGCATTTTACAGGAGTTGATTTTGAATATGATGAGCAGAAAGACAAATACGTCTGTATTAACGGTCAGGAATTACTTCCAAAATATGGTTTAAAATGGGTAAACAAAAGAGGTAGTGTTGTTAAGGCATATATTGATACCAACTGCCAGCCATGTGGAATTAGTACGCAATGTACTTTTTCAGAAGCCAGAGCTATTTACAGGCATATAGACCAATAATAAGAGATACATGTGAAGATATAATGAACAGTTTTTTGAGCAAAAGTAAATTGATTCAAAGAAAAATCTTATAAAACATGTGTTTAGGACCTTAAAATACTGGATGAGAAAAACACCAATAAAGCAATAGGTCTGAAAACGGTATTGACAAAGATTAGCCTTTAATTTATGTATTAGAATCTTAAAAGGTTGTTGAACATTAAAACCCTTGAGAGGCTAGTAGCCCTATGTAAGCAGGAAAACTAATAATCAGTTAACCAAAAAAACAGAATTAATATTCCCACTGTAAACTGAGCATGGAAAGCAAAAAGCTGTGCAATTTTAGAAATCCGATTTTTAAACACTCTCTGTAATTGGTGCCTTTTGTATGTTGGCTTTTCGGCCAACGACAATTACTTCTAATAATTCTGTTTCTATTTTGCAATAACTTTTTGCATAGCTCTAAAGCCATTCTTCTAGCATCACTAAAAATCTTCCTTTCACAGGATTTTTATAAATATAATATGCACTTTTTTAGGGTGCTAGGCAGCGCATAACACGAAAAAACCTTATTCTAAAAAAACGATTTTGCTGCTGTAAATGCCGGTTTCCCAACATCACATTGTAATTTCGTTCATGTATATTATGATTTCGCGCTGGTAAATATGGATTTTGCACTTGCGTATATCCATTTCGTTGATGTATGTATCGATTTCGTTGATGTGAGAGACGATTTCGCGATGGCAGCAATTGATTTCGGTATGGTAATACCTGATTTCTCTGTAACACATGTTGATTTCTTTCATGTGCAAAACCCCCTCTTTGGTGAAGACCTCAAAGGGGGCAATTACATAGGGGCTTATAAAACTGATGCAGCCTGTTTCGGAGCTATCGCTGCCTTTCCCGCACCACTGCGGATCACACTTCTAGCATTCTGGTACGCTTCGTAAAACAATTCATCCTTTCCTTCAAACTGATG
>JACMRH010000219.1 GCA_014376535.1 Cytophagales bacterium
AACACGGTTATAATTATGAACTGGTTAGGATTTTTGAAGCCTCTTTGTTTTTAAGCATGCTACCTTTGCATATTGACAATCCTAAAAAAGTGCTTGCATTTATTTTAAATGCAATAAATATTTTAACTGAAATCCCCGGAGATGAATAATTTTTTTGAGATAAAAGACCGCACCTTTCTTATTTTCAGTTATGTGTTTGTCGTATTGTTTTCAATATTTCCTTTACTATTCAGTCTCCCTTTTCGTATTCACCTGGATCTGCCTTATGAAGGTGCTTATCGATTATACTTAGGACAGGCTCCTTACAAAGACTTTGGAATCCCATTTGGATTTGGTTTCTTTATTGTACCAACCTTTTTCTTCCACCTTTTTGGACCAAACTTCAGTTCTTTACTATTTGGGCAGGTTTTTTTAAATATTATTTCTGGAATAACCTTAATAAGCGTTTTAAAATCCCTTCAAATACCTAAACCTGTACTTTTCATATCTGTTTTTGTCTATTGCCTTAGTTATATTTTTATCTATTTCTGGCCCTGGCACACTCATACTGCTTTTACTTTCGGACTCATTGCAATAGCACTTATTCTGAAATATGATATTGAAAGTACAATCCAGAGAAGAATTCTGATAATGATATGTGCGGGCCTGTTTTCATTTCTTTCCTTTTTTACAAAGCAGGATTATGGAGGGTTGAATTTCGTGTTTTGCTTAATAATTTTGGGCTATTTGTCATATATATATAGAAGCATTTGGGCTTTAAGTGCTTTTATTTTAGCCTATGCTGCCACTGCATTAATTTGTATTGCCCCCTGGATCAAATATGGTTTCGGATATTGGTTTAATCATGGTCAGGCCCCACATAGTTCAAGGTTGGCATTAGGAGATTTTTTGAATGAAATTTTCATGGCTTCAGATTGGGAGAAATTTTACCTGCTGGTCTTTGTCATAATATTGCTCGTTTATGCGTCTGAACTGAAAACCATAATAAAGGATAAATACAAAGTAATAACTTTTTTAATCTGTGCAGGAATGATTGTAGAAGCGTTGCTAACTAAAGTTACCAGCAGAAATTCTACTGGAACCACTACTTACTTCCATGCATTCGCTGTTGCCTTTATACTAACTCATTTAAAAGACAAAGTAGAACTACATAAAACACTAAATATTTTACTGCTAATGATATTTACCTTTTTATGGTGGTCTCCAATGTATTGGAAATATGCAAGCAGAATGTTCCCTATTAGTGAAAGTAAAATTCCAAGAAAAGACAATGGGCCAAAAGTTCAGTCTGGTTGGGAACTATCTGAATTTAAAACATTTAAAAAAATTAAACTTCCAACAGGTACTATTGAAGGGATAAGAAGATTGAAAGCACTTCCTGCCTTACCGAAAAATGCACAGGTAATGAATATGTCTGAATTAACTTCACTCCCTGAAGAACTTAATTATCAACCTCTTACTGGCATACCACTTTGGTACGACCTGGGCGTTTCTATTTTCCCGGAACAGGTTAAAGAAATTTGTGATAAAATAAAACTTCAAAAATACGATATGGTGCTTTTTGAAGAAGTCCCAGATCTAGATAATTACTTTCCTGAAGAAGTACGTGATAATCTTAAAGTGCATTATAAAAAACTCGACTCTTTCCGAGCTCCCCGACAGGAAGACAATGCATTTATAGAAGTATATGTCAGGCAATAACCATGATTGATCTATCTCTCGTTATTCCTTGTTATAATGAGGAGCAGAATATTCCTCTAATTTTCAAAAGGATATTAGAAATTATACCTGCTGATATTACATTGGAAGTTATTTTGGTAAATAATGGATCTAAGGACCAAACGAAATCAGTGATTCTGGATCAAATTCAAAAGTCAAATCCGGTTTTTGTCTTGTGTGATGTGCCAATTAATATTGGATATGGTCATGGTATTCTAAGTGGTCTTGCGATTGCAAAAGGAAAAGTGTTGTCCTGGACTCATGCAGACATGCAAACTGATCCTGAAGATGTTATCAAGGCATACAGATTATACAAGTCATTAGACGATCCAACTGTTTTTATAAAAGGAGAAAGAAAAAACAGAGCTGTAGGCCCTAATTTCTTTACCTGGGGAATGAGTGTGATTGCAACTTTGGCCTTGAAAGTAACTTTGACAGATATTGGAGCGCAACCCAAACTATTTAATCGGGCGTTTTATGAAAAACATTTAAAAACAGGTGCGCCAGTAGATTTCTCACTCGATTTATACGCTATGTTTTATGCTAAAAAATACGGTAGAATTGAAACATTTCCAGTTTATTTTGCCAATCGGGCTTTTGGAGAAGCCAAAGGTGGAGGTAGCTTAAAAACCAGGATAAAAGTCACTAAAAGAGTGCTGAATTTTATTTTTGAATTAAAGAGAAAAGTCAACATCTAGTTTGAAATACATTTTAAAAGCCCTGATAAAATTTTATCAATACGGTATTTCTCCATATTTCCCCAAATCCTGCAGATTTACTCCGACATGTTCAGAATACGCAATTCAGGCACTAAATAGGTATGGAGTTTTAAGGGGAAGTAAATTAGCAGCAAAAAGAATTTCAAAATGCCATCCCTGGGGAGGGCATGGATATGATCCCGTACCCTGAAAATTATTAGGGCATAAAAAAGCCTTCAGACTTGAAGACTAAAGGCTTTTTTACAATTTAGGGAGCAATTAGACTTTCTCAGATATTATCTCTCTGATATCATCAATTATTTTGTTTGCCAAATATGTTGCAGTAGCCAAACTTTCAGATTCTGAATAAATTCTGATAATATTCTCTGTATTTGATTTGCGTAAATGAACCCACTCTTTTTCAAAATCAATCCTAACACCATCAACAGTATTAATTGGTTGCTTTTTGTATTTGTTTTTAATCTCAGTTAATATTTGATCAACATCTAAATCAGGAGTTAATTCAATTTTGTTTTTTGAGATTGAATAACTTGGATAGCCAGCTCTCAGTTTAGAGATGGATTTGCCAAACTTGGCCAAATGTGTTAAAAATAAGGCAATTCCGACAAGCGCATCACGGCCATAATGAAATTCAGGATAAATAATTCCCCCATTCCCTTCTCCACCTATTACAGCATTGTTAGCCTTCATGGTTTCTACAACATTCACTTCTCCAACAGCTGAAGCAAAGTATTGTCCACCAGCCTTTTCAGTAATATCTTTTAATGCACGGGTCGAAGAAAGATTTGAAACAGTATTTCCAATATTATTCCTCAAAACATATTCAGCAACTGTTACCAGGGTGTATTCTTCACCAAACATGCTTCCATCTTCGCAGATAAAACATAGTCTGTCAACATCAGGGTCAACAACAATACCCAAATCGAACTTTCCCTTTTCAATTTCAGAAGAAATATGTGTTAGGTTTTCTGGAAGAGGTTCAGGATTATGAGGGAAATGCCCAGTAGGCTCACAATAATATTTTGTAACGTTTTGTACTCCTAAGGCTTGCAACAACATTGGAACAGCTATTCCACCAGTTGAGTTTACTGCATCTACTGCGATACTAAAATTCCTTTTTGAAATTGCTTCAACATCAACAAGGTCTAGTTTTAATATTTCTTCAATATGTTTTGCAATGTAAGAATCATCTGTTGAATAGGTTCCGTTTTTATTGACCTCAACAAACATAAACGCTTCCTCTTCGGCTAATGCCAAAACCTCAGCTCCATCTTCAGCCGAAATAAACTCACCTTTTTCATTCAGAAGCTTTAATGCATTCCACTGAACTGGATTATGGCTAGCAGTGATTATAATTCCTCCAATAGCATTTTCCATTGTTACAGCAATTTCTACCGTAGGTGTGGTGCTAAGGCCGAGATCCAATACATCCAAACCTAAGGCCATCAAGGTGGATGATACAATAGCAGAAATTGATTCACCTGTAGGGCGGGCATCTCTGCCTAAAATCACTTTACGTCCAACATTTTTATTTTTCAAATATGTCCCGAACGCTGCAGTAAATTTAACTACATCCAAAGGAGACAATGATTCGCCAGGTTTACCGCCAATGGTACCACGAATTCCAGATATTGATTTTATTAATGCCACTGTTTATAGATAAAGGTTTATGCAAATTTAACTTATCTCAAAACTATTATGAAACCTTCCAAGTAGTTTTTGTTTTACCTAACAAATATTAAGCGGAAAAAGTTAAAATATCGAGCCATTATAAAGATTTCATAAATGCCTATCAGATTCATTTTTCAAGACTTTTGAAGTCTCCATAGTTAGTATTGAACTATAAAAAGAATTAATATTCAATATCCCAGAAAATAGCAGTTACTTATTTAGGTGATGTAGAATAAAATATATTAATTTTACAATAATAAATTGTCTTATTCTAACATAAGCACTAACTAACAGATATGAAACTAAATAAATTATTAAAGCTGATTATATTTTTATGTTTATCTATTAACATTTCTAAAGCCCAAACCCCTGTTTCAATGAACGGGAAGCTGAAGTTAGTAGGCAATCAATTGAGCTCAGAATGTGGAAATGCAGTGCAACTTCGCGGTATGAGTACGCATGGCATGCAATGGTACGGCAACTGCATAAACAATAGTGCATTTACATCTTTAAAAAATAACTGGAATGCCGATGTGGTTCGCCTTGCAATGTATGTAGATGAAGGTGGTTATTTAACAGATCCTAGTGGCTACAAAGCAAAAATAGATGCCTGGATTGATCAAATTGGTGCCTTAGGAATGTATTGCCTAATAGACTGGCATTCTCTAAATCCAGGTGATCCTAACGCACACACTACCGAAGCCAAAGATTTTTGGAATTACATTTCATTGAAGCACAAAGGAAAAAAACATCTTCTGTATGAGATTTGCAATGAACCGAACGGTGTAACATGGGGTACCATTAAAAATTTCGCAAATCAAATTATTCCTGTTATCCGCGCAAACGATCCCGAAACTATAATTATTGTAGGTACTCCTCAGTGGAGCGGTAAACCTGGTGATGTTGTGAGTGGAGGTCCTTTAACTAGCCCAAATGCTTATAATGTAATGTATACTTTTCATTTCTATGCCTCTAGTCATGCAAGTTACCGTCCTGAAGTTCAGAGAGCAGCAGGTTCTATTCCAATTTTTGCAACTGAATGGGGATTAAGTGATGCTTCAGGCGGAGGAAGCCTCAATATGGCGGAAGGCCAACTTTGGATGGATATTTTTAACGGCAACAATGATGGAAAACAAAAAATAAGCTGGTGCAACTGGAGCTTTTCCGACAAAGGTGAATCTTCAGCAGCTTTAAATTCTGGCTCTTGTGCCGGAAGCAACTGGACAAATACAACACCTTCAGGTACTCAGGTAAAAACCTGGATAAGCAGTCCTGCAAAGAACTTTATTTCCTGTACAAGTGCCTCTGTGGTTTCATGTAGCATTTCTGCACCTCTCAATAACTCGGCCTTTAATCAAGGATCCAACATTACTTTTACATCTTCTGCCTCAACAACTAGTGGTAACATTTCGAAAATCGAATTTTTCGAGGGTACTACCCTTCTTGGAACTGCAACAAATTCACCATTCACTATTTCGATTTCAACACTAACCACTGGGTCTCATATAATTACGGCCAAAGCAACAGATTCAAATGGTTCCTCAGTTACCAGCACTCCTGTAACTATAAAAATAAATAGCTCAGTAGTTACATCTGCTATAACAGCCCCAGCAAATAACTCTTCCAGCATCATTGGCTCATCCGTTAATATAAGTGCATCAGCATCTACGACAAACGGAATTATAACTAAAATTGAATTTTATGTTGACAATATTTTAACCAACACTGACGTAACATCTCCTTATCAATATTCTACAGCAACAAACCTTGGGCTTGGCAATCACACCATATCAATAAAGGCCTACGATTCAAATAATTCTCTTGACAATCAAAGCATTACAATAACGATAATAAATTCTCCATTGACAGTTAGCCTCACCTCTCCCACCAATTCAGATTATAGTTTAGGTAGTGATTTTCTATTGTCAGCTAATGCTGCTATCACAGGAGGAACTATTTCTAAAGTTGAGTTTTATATTGACGCTGTTTTAGTTAACTCTGATCCTTCGTCTCCCTATTCATATACAGCTTCAGGATTAAGTGCGGGAAATCATACAATTTACGCAAAAGCTTACGACTCAAATAATAATACAGCTGTGACAAGTACAAAAATAGTAAACCTACTTACTCCTGTGTATAAAGTAGCAAATGCACCGGTTATTGATGGGACTATTGACGGGATATGGACAAATGCATCAATTCCTTCATCGATCTTAGGAAAAACTATTACTGGTACAATTTCAGGTTCCAGCGACCTTTCTGGCAGTTTTAAAACTTTATGGGACAATAATTATCTATATGTTTTAGGTGATATCACTGATGATGTGAAAATTAATGACAGTCCCGAAGCCTATAATGATGATGCAGTTGAGGTTTATATGGATGTCAATAACGACAAATCAACCACAATCGGTGCTAATGATGCACAATACACTTTTGGTTGGAATGATGGTACTACAATAGCAACCAGCCCAACTGGTCGAACTACAACAGGTATGTCTTATATTATTAGCAATAAAGTTGGTGGGTATATTTTTGAAGCCCGTATTCCATGGTCAGCCTTATCTGCTAATCCTGTTATTGGTCAGAAATTAGGTTTTGATTTTATGATAAACGATGATGACGATGGAGGAACCAGGGATAGTAAAATATCTTGGAACTCTTTAACAGATAAAGCATATCAGGATCCTTCTTTACTTGGAACAGTCATTTTAATGGATGCTTTACCATGCCCTCTTCCTGCAAATACAGGAAATATTCTAGGGAACCCGACAATATGTGCTCAATCCTCAGGACAGGTATTTTCTATTTCAAGTGTTACAAATGCCAACAACTACAATTGGGTTTTACCAGCGGGTTATAGTATAACAAGTGGCCAAAATACAACTGTTATTACAGTGTCGCTTAATGCTGTTGCCACTTCCGGTCAAATAAGTGTTACACCTACAAATAGTTGTGGAGCTGGACAAGCATCCTTACTTGCAATTAAGGTTAATCCACTTCCTAATGTAACAATAAGTGCTACTAAAAGTGCTGTATGTCAAGGAGATCCAGTTACACTCACAGGTACTGGAGCATCAACTTATGTATTTGATAATAGTGTAAAAAACGGAGTTTCATTTGTACCTGATCAAACTAAAAATTATAATTTGACAGGTACCGACCAAAATGGATGTCAAAATATAAGTTCTACAAATATTCTTGTTAATACCCGTCCTACAGCACCTTCCATTATTACCCCAACTCCTTTGTGCAATAATAATTCTGTCCCAAATGATTTCTCAGTTTCTTCCTCAATAAAAACCTCGGTTTATAATTGGACCGCAAGTAATTCAACCAATATTACGGGTCAGAATTCATCTAAAGCCAGCATTACATTTAAAACAGGTTTAACCTCTGCTGACGTGACAGTCACTGAGACAAACAATTTTAACTGCACCGGACCTGTTGGAAAGCAAACCGTATTTTTTACTGTGTGCACCCTTTCTGGCATTCAAGAGAATGAAACGGCAGAACAATTGAGAATATTTCCTAATCCGTTTCAAAGCAACATAAATGTATCTCTCGGCAACTTAGTTAATGAAACAACTAAGTTAGAGTTAACCGATATTGAAGGAAATCTAGTAGATGTAAGAGAAGGAAATCTGATTTCAGATCAATACAGTATTGGCGAAAACCTTCAGGCAGGACAGTATATTCTTAGAATAATAAGCTCAAATAAAGTAATTGTAAGATCAGTTGTTAAGATCCAATAATCATTTGATAAAATTAGAAATTGAAACCACTAGCAATTCTATTTTGTTGGTGGTTTTAGCTATTACCCATCGGCTATCACCTAAAAATTATTTTCCTTCCGGAATAGGCATTACCTTGGATTGTTTATAATTGGCTAGAACTACCATAGACTGCATATTTCCAATTTCTTCAATCTGACTAAGTTTATCTAAAATCAATTTTTGGTAGCTGGGAATATCTGTTGTCAATACTTTTAAAAGGAAATCACCTGATCCAGTAATATGGTGACATTCAATAACTTCTTGCAGATTCCCTATTTTCTCCACAAACGCATTGATCTGGTTCATTTTATGGCTTGAAAGTGATATCAGGATGAATATACTAACGCCCAATCCAAGCATTTGCGTGTCAAGCTGGGCATGATAGCTTTTTATAAGTCCTGAAGATTCCAGTTTCTTGACTCTTTCCAGAGTAGGTGCTGGTGAAAGACCTATTTCTTTAGATAGTTGAGCATTCGTTATTTTAGCATCAGACTGAAGAATCTCAAGTATTTTTCTGTCTATTTTATCAAGTTTAAAATTCATATCAATTTCTTTTTAACCAAAACCAAGGATATTACTAAAAATCTTTCAATTAGCAATTCCAAGTAATACAATATTGACCATTTAGCCAAATATTATTTTTCTAAATATTCTAAAACAACATTCTGAGCTTCGATAAGCTCTGAAATTTCAGTGCAATAAGGAGGAGAAAGATACAGAGCATTCCCTAATGGCCTTAAAAGTAAATTTCTCTCTAAAAAATATTGATATGCCTTTTCCGATTTAGAATCAAAATACCCTTTCGATTTTTCAGGTATCTGGCTCATAGTTAAGATAGTACCCAGGCTTACAAACCATTCCAACCTTTTATTACCTTCTAGCTTCCTTAAAAACTGGCTTTGAGTTTTGGAAATAGATTCTATCCGCTGCTTACAATCTTCTGTCAATAATAGGTCAAGGCTTGCATTTGCTGCCGCACAAGAAAGAGCATTTCCAGTATAAGAATGTCCGTGAAGAAAAATCTTTCTTTTATCAGAGCAATTAAATACCTCATAGATATTTTTAGTAGCCGAAGTAGCTCCTAATGGCAAGAAACCGCCAGTTATTCCTTTAGATAAACAGATTATATCTGGCTTGACTTTAAAAAATTCAGAAGCAAAAAGTTTACCAGTACGCCCAAATCCTGTCATAACTTCATCTGCCACAAGTAATACCTCATTCAAACGGCACTTTTCAAGGATCTTTTCCTGTAATGTTTTATTGAATAACCTCATTCCTCCAACACCTTGGATCATAGGTTCATAAACCAATGCTGCCACCTCTCCGGTCTCAAATTCTTTAAATAAAATATGCTCTATAACTTCAAAATTTTGTTCATCAGGAAAAGGAAGGTAAACAACTTCAAAAAGATGATGTTGAAACGGTTTATTAAATGGTTCTGGGCCGGCAAGCGACATAGCTCCAAATGTATCGCCATGGTATGCGCCCTCAAAAGCCAATATTTTTGTTTTATGCCTACCAATGTTAAACCAATATTGCAAAGCCATTTTTAATCCAACTTCGACAGCAGTACTTCCATTGTCTGAGAAAAAAATCTTATCCATTTTTCCGGGAAGAATTCCGATTAATCTTTCAGCAAGCGTGATTGCAGGTTCGTGAGAAAAACCTGAAAATATAACATGGCTTAACTTTTCTGCTTGTTTTTGAATCGCGTGAACAATATGTGGATGATTGTGTCCATGAAGGTTCACCCACCACGATGATACCATATCAGTTAAAATTCGACCGTCCTTAGTGTAAATTTTATTTCCCAAGGTCCTTTCAACCAATAAATTAGAAGAATTTCTAAAAATATCAAAAGGGTGCCAAACAAACTGAGCATCTTTTTCTGCTAAAAAATTATTGCTCATTCAATTTGAGTTTGAGAGAATAGAATAGAATAGTTTCTGTACTAATTAAGGGTTCTTCTTTGATAATAAGCAATGGTTTCAATTGTGTTATTCTGGTAATAATATCGATTGCTCCAAATGTATCGTTTCCATTAAAAACCAGACCTCTTATTTGTTGGTTCCTTCTTCGCAATTCATTTATACTTAGTAAAGCATGATTAATACAACCAAGATAAAGACGAATTACTAAAACTATTTCGATATTTTCTTTGCATATAAAGTCTAATAAATAGTCTCCATCTTCATTCAAAGGGACTAACAAACCTCCTGCACCTTCAATTATCAGGTTTGATTCTGTTTCGGGAACTTGGAAATCTGATACTAAGATTGATCTATTCTCCTGGAAAGCTGCAAAGTGAGGAGAAACAGGATTTTTAAATAAATAGGTTTCCGGATGAATTCTAACAGGAAATGATACTATATTTTTTAACTCGTTGGAGTCCGAAACTTGGCCGGTTTGTATCGGCTTCCAATAATCTGCCTGCAGGTATTGACAAAAAATAGCAGAAACGAGTGTTTTGCCACAATCTGTACCTATTGCCGTTATAAATATTTTCAATTTAAAGATTTTCGTTCTTCCTCAATAACCTCCAAAAGCATTTTTTCGAAATCAGCAAGATTTTTATATAATTTCAGTTTGACTTCTTTTTTCTGTTTTTTAAGTTCCTGTACTAACTTTAAAGCCAGATCGATAGAATCTACTTCTGCGCCTTCTAATTTAGGATTCCAGTCTATTCCAGCCAGAATATATTCTTTATACATCCCAACGCACCAGTTTTCCAAAAATTCTGAAAGATCAAGATATTTAGGAGCATAAACGCTCCATTCATCTACAGCACATAACTGGGCCAATTCTTCTGTAGACCAAAAAGGGTAGACAACAGTATCTTCAAGATCGCATGAATCTGCATTTGACCAACCTTGCTCACAATGCAGACCCCATACCTTTCCTTGTGTAACTGATTGTATTATAAATTGTTGCTTTTGCAATTCTGCGTCAGATTCTGCTATCGACATAAAGTTTAAATCTTTACCAGCAATACTAAAAAAAAAAAATTAGATAGGCAGAATATCTTACATTATTTGATTCATTCAATGAGAATTTATTTAAGGTAAATTGCATGACAAAACTTATAGCTTCATTTTAATTTCTTTTAATGATTTCAATTAAAACTTTTGCTTTCAATGCATTGCAAGAAAATACATATATTCTGTGGGATGAAACGAAGGAATGTGTAATAATAGATCCAGGATGTTATGATAAAAAGGAGAAGGATGAATTAAAGTATTTTATTGATAATTCTGGATTGAAACCTGTTAAACTATTAAACACTCATTGTCATATAGACCATGTGTTAGGAAATGCATTTGTTCAAAATACATATGGACTTAATGTAGAAACCAGTAGAATTGAAGAATCTCAATTGAGAAGCGTAAAATTATATGCACCAATGTATGGATTCAGTTTGTTTGAAGAAACTGAAGTAGGTGCATACATAGAAGAGGGCGACATCGTTAACTTCGGAAACTCTAAGCTGGAAATACTTTCAGTTCCAGGCCATAGTCCAGGACATTTGGCGTTTTTAAATAAAGAACAAAATTTTTGTATTGCAGGCGATGTACTTTTCAGAGGCAGTATTGGCAGAACTGATTTACCTGGAGGAGATTTTAAACAGCTTGAAAAAAGCATAAAGGTAAAATTATACTCTTTGCCTGATGCATTGCAAATTTATCCAGGTCATGGTCCTAAAACAGATATTGGATTCGAAAAAACAAATAACCCATTTGTTAGAGCTTAGACTTACCCTCGAATACTATTACTGATTAATTTCTTAACATTTAAAATTAGTGAATTGAATTTATTATTTTATTTTTGTAATTGACCACTTGTGAATTTGATGCAAATCCAACCAAATAATAGAGTTTGAACGAAGTTAGTTCTTAGAGCAAATACAAACATATTATTCAGATATTTAACCTTAGAACAAGAAAAATTAATTTTTGACTGACAAAAATATACAAATGAAAAAATTAGTAATGTTTAGTTTCTTTCTTTTATTGGCCTTTGCGGGAAAAGCCCAACAGGATCCTTTATATAGCTCCTATATGCAAAATCCAATACTTATAAATCCAGCATATTCTGGAACATATAATATGTTAAGTGTAACTGCATTATCCAGATGGCAATGGTTAAATATGACTGGCGCACCAATTACAAATAGTTTGAGTGCACATTCTTCTGTCTTTAAAAATAAATTAGGAGTTGGGGTAATACTGGTCAATGATAGGTTTGGAATTAATAATAACACTGAAGGATATGGGACATTTGCATATAAAATCAACTTTGGAGAGAAAGAAGATAATGTGTTGTCATTTGGAATGCAGGCTGGAATGATGAATTATAACTTTACGTACGATAAAGAAAAAATTAAGGTTAAAGATGAAGAGGATCCCAATTTTCCAATTGGTAGCAAAATAAATGCAACTGAACCAAACTTTGGTGCAGGTGTTTTTTATAGAAATGAGAAGCTTTATGCCGGTTTTTCCGCACCAAAAATCTTAAATAGTAAGTTTGCGGAATCAAATAGTGGGTTATCTCAATACAGGAGACATTTCTTTTTTACTGGTGGCTATTTAATTGACCTAATCACTTTCCAGGTAAAACCTTCTTTTTTAATAAAATATGTTGATGGGGCACCAATATCAATAGACGTTAATAGTAGCGTACTCATTAAGGACTTTATTTGGCTTGGTGCATCCCTCAGAAATTTTAACACCATTGTATTAATGACACAACTTCAATTGACTGACAATTTCCGCTTGGGATATGCATTAGATATCCCAATAAATAAGGTTATTAGAACAAGTTATGGTTCGCACGAACTAATGTTAAATATGGATCTTAAACTTTTAAAGAGCCACGATATTGGTTTCAGATATTTTTAACAATTAGGATGAACCTCCTATTTAAGAGCGTTTTTGTAACATTCATAATACATTAGGGTATACTAGCTCAAACACTTCAACGTTTAGAACTGAGATATCATTAACTCTTCCTTTTCGCTTACTTAGTCCCGGGTAGATTGACTGTATCGTCTTTAAAATTTACATTGAATGATTCTATTCAATCGAAAAACACAATTAGATTAGCAGAAATTATGAGTGTATTAACATCCATCTTGTTATGATAATGGGTTCTTGTACTGAACACATCCTATAAGATCATACCTCCTGCTCTAATTATCTATTCTGATTTGTTTTTCAGAATAAGATGTAGATTAACTTGATTAATTCTTTTGCGAACAAGACCCCAGAACTGATTTAAGCATATAATGAATATATTATGCATATAAAATAATCATCTTTATGTGTTAAATACTAAAATCCATACTGATTGCAAGCATTATTACTTCATGCCCACTGCAAGTAATGAATCAAATTTATTTTTTTAGACTTATTTGATCTCTTAAAACTATTTCCATATAAGACATACAACAACTATGAATACCTTTTAGGGCATTTATATATTGAAGTACTTTATTTACATAATGCAATTATCCTCAATTAGTTTTATTGCTATGTTGTATAAAATAAGTCAATAATTAAGGATCAATAATTTTAAAATAATCCGAGACTTCAGGATGCACGTAAGTATATAAACTAGTATGTATTATCCTTTTATACTTCTAGTGCTTAATTATTTAATTATAACAGTCAATTTCACAATATATTTACCAAAAAATATAATAAAGTAGGCTGCCGTATTAATCAAGTAATTCAATAAAAAAAAATAATTATTTAGTTTCTCATAAAAGAGCACAAAAAAAGCCCATACAAACAGATGTATGGGCTAGATTAGTTGCACTGCCGAGTGCATTAAAAAGGTTGGCGGCTACCTACTCTCCCGCATATTATTGCAGTACCATCGGCC
>JACMRH010000220.1 GCA_014376535.1 Cytophagales bacterium
AATCTTCATAATAATTTTCAGTAATGCTGCCTGATACAAACTCAGCAAAAACAGGTAATGTCATGTTTTCTGATACCCACTTTACATCATCTGTAAAAATTAGGAAACGTGCATTTTTCACTTTCTCATTCATATATTCAAACGCCGATTTATAGTAATTAAGAGGGAGCACGCCATGGTAAGCTGTAACCTTTTTATCAGAGTAATCTCCCCGTCGTATGTGTACAGATACACTATTAGTAGACTGCAAATCGTTTGCTTTTACTTGAAGGTGATTGATGAGTTGAGATTGAATACCAAATTGCTGCCAAACCTTATCTTTTATGTTCTTAAAATAATGCACACTTTGCCTGTAGCCCTTTAGGTATAAATGATTGCCGGCCCTATAAAATTTTGGATCGAAATTAAAGGATGCTTCTTTATAAATCTTTCGTTTAAAAGGTGGTAGAAGTTTTTGAAAGGCCGTAGTTACAAGATCAGATTTTACCAATTCATCAATCTCAGCTTGGGTAGCAATTTTGGGTGGAAAGTTAATATGTTGCAGATCAAAATTTCTAAGGGTGTTAATCGCTTCATCCGGTTTTTTTAGAGCCGAAATGTCAACTTTTACCTTAACGTTATGTAATGTTGCAAGGCTTAAGCCGGCAGCATATTGAAACAGTTGGTTTCCTAATCCTCCTTTAAGTTGAACGATGATCATGCTATTTTGAAAGCGGTATTATAGCTTTTCCTGTAAATATCACCAAAAGATGTTTTTGTAAACTCATTGAGTATTGACTGACTTACAAATTCTGAGCATGGTTCTCAATCTGTGAGGGCCCAACTCATATTCTATCCATTGAGTTAGTTGTCAGTAACATTAGGGGATCTGTCTAATAATAGTTAAGCTAGTATTACAAAAAACCTTCGTTTATGGTACAAAATACGATTACGGAAATTTGAGATTTTACTTTGAAGCCTTTTAAAATTTCCATCTAAAACCTACGAATTTAATTTTGAAAAACATGGACTTGCCATAAGTTATAATAAGTTTTATCCCAAGTAGCAATGGGCACATTTACTGTCTTTTCCGTAAACTAACACCACCTCATTCCCTAGCAAGAAGTACCAGGTTCCATTCTGGATTGTGAAAAATTATTAAAACTTTAATATGCTCCATATTGGTTTAAAAGGCTTCAAAAACTTCAGTTCATCCATTTAATCAACTTTTCTTTAAAATAAGCGCAACTACGAAAGCGTTTAAAATTGAATTTTATATCTTGCCCCTTACAATAAACATGAAAAAAATCATTTTCTGTATTTTCTATTTTGTTTGTTTTGATACGATAGGACAACCAAGCTTTAACGCTCCAGATACTATCTGTGTCAATAGCCCTGTTTCCATCACTAATACAACAACATCTGCAAGTAGCTATTATTGGAATTTTTGTGTTGCAAATATTGCATCAGAAGCTCCGGTAGGTGTAAATCTTGGTAATATTAGTGGTTTATTCCAGCTTCCGGTATTTATGGATTACGTAAAATACAATGAAAATTTTTATGGATTTGTGATAAATAATTTTCCTGGCAATTTAGTGAGATTGGATTTTGGGAACAGCCTGTTAAACACACCAACTGCAATAAGCCTTGGCAACTTTGGTGGAGCTGTTCCAGATGCGGCAGAAGGCATCCAGGTAGTGCAATCGAAGGGTAAATGGATTGCTATTATTGTTGGGGGAAATGAATTTACAGGTGAACGTATTTCAAAATTGGATTTTGGAGCAGATTTGACAAATTTAAGTCCTACTCCTACCAATTGGGCAAACTTAGGAAATTTAGCTTACCCGGTTGATTTACATGTATTTAATGAAAATGATAATTGGTTTGGGTTTACATTAAACTATGCAAATAATTCAATTACACGTTTTGATTTTGGAAGCAACTTTCAAAGTGCCCCAATAGCTTTGAATTTGGGAAACATTGGAAATTTGAATGGACCAACTGGTATAAATGCAATCAAGTATAACAATAACTGGTTTGTATTTGTGACCAATGAAAAGAATAGTACTTTGTCACGTTTAGATTTTGGAAACTCTCTTTTAAATACGCCTACCGGGATAAGTTTAGGTAACCCCGGTAATACCCTAAGTGCACCCAGAGATTTATACTTAATGAATTTTTGTGGAAGCGTGGTAGGATTTGTAGTCAATAAAAATAGTAATGACATTGTAAGATTAAATTTTAACCAGGGAATTAGTTCCGGACCGACTACTTTGTCTTTAGGCAATATCGGTAATCTTAATTTTCCTCATTCAATATCAAAACTGTTCAGGGTAAACAATGATTTATATAGTTTCATAACCAATGTAAATAATAATTCTATAACCCGTTTGCAATTCAGTGGTTGCAATAATAGTTTACCAAATTCTGCTGCGGTTGCTCCACCTGTTTATAGTTATTCAACTCCCGGCACTTATAATGTTAGCTTGACAATAGATGATGGTTTGCCTAGCCAAGCTTCCATATGTAAAACTATTGTTGTTCTACCACGGCCGGGAAATGTGCCTTACCCTGACACTTCTTTTTGTCTTGGAAATACTCTCAATATAGCTTCTTCGATTAGTGCTCCCTCATATAACTGGAACACTGGAGCAACAACTAAAGGAATCCAAATTTCTAATGGGGGAGTTTATTCAGTAGCAACCCAATATTATGGATGTACAATTCGTGATACTATAAATGCTATATTGAAAGCGCTTCCACAGGTTTATTTGGGAAGAGATACCAGCCTTTGTTCTAACTCTACCTATCAACTTAATGCAGGAAACTCCGGAGCCTCTTATTTATGGGAAGATGGTACGAAATCTCAAACTCATTCTATTACATCCTCGGGGATCTACCATGTAACTGTAAACCTAAACGGGTGTAGTGCAAGAGATACGATAAACATTAGTACAGCGCCCTCACAAACTTTTAATCTTGGTTTGGATACAACGGTCTGTGATAACCAGTTATATAATATCAATCCTAATAATCACACACTAACCTATACGTGGCAAGATGGTAGCATTAGATCCTCGTACCCTGTTACTCAGGCAGGTATCTATTATGCATCTGCTTCAACTTGTTCTGGGATTTTAAAAGATACCATTAAAATAAGCATTAACCCTTCGCCTCAAATATTTTTAGGTAACGACACAACAGTATGCCTTAGCAGTGGCAATAAATTTATTTTAAATGCCAGCAATGCTGGTTCTTTATATCGATGGCAAGATGGGAGCACAATGCAGAACTATTCAGTTAATACTTCCGGAAAGTATTTTGTAAGTGTTGAGAAGAACAAATGTTTGGCAAGTGATACAGTTAATATCCAAATTCTATCAGCACAAACTTTTAATCTTGGTTTGGATACAACAGTTTGTGATAATACATTGTATAATATCAATCCTAATAATCAGACACTTACCTATACTTGGCAGGATGGTAGCATTAGACCATCGTATCCTGTTACACAGGCAGGTATCTATTTTGCATCTGCTTCTACTTGTATAGGGATCTTAAAAGATACAATTGCAATAAGCTTAAAGCCTTCGCCCCAAATATTTTTAGGTAACGACACAACAATATGCCTTAGCAGTGGCAATAAATTTATTTTAAATGCCGGTAATCCCGGATCAATATATAGTTGGCAAGATGGAAGCACAATACAGAGTTATTCTGTTAATACTTCCGGAAAGTATTTTGTGAGTGTCGAGAAGAACAAATGTTTGGCAAGTGATACAGTTAATATCCAAACTCTATCAGATCAGACCTTTTCCCTGGGGAAGGATACTTCATTTTGTAATGGTTCACCTATTACCATAAGGCCTGACAATGCTAACCTCTTATATACCTGGCAGGATGGAAGCCGGGGCTCGGACTTTCTTACAGATAAAACAGGATATTACCAGGCATTTGCAGCCACTTGCAGTGGTATTGCCAGAGATACAATTTTTGTTTTAATGAAGCCTAAACCCGTTGTTTTTTTAGGAAATGATACAACTGTTTGTACTAATACCACTTTAATACTAAATGCAGCCAATCCGGGTTCTGCCTATCAGTGGAATGATGGTACATCATCTCAAACACATGTTGTAGGCAGTTACAACAAATATTTTGTTACCGTTGAGAACAATGGGTGTAAAACATCAGATTCAATTAATATTCGATATGATAGTTTGCCTAAGTTCTCATTAGGACCTGACAAACTATTGTGTGTAGGCGATAACCTTATTTTAAAGCCAGTTGATGATTTTTCGTACCCACTTACATGGAAGGATGGAACCACATCCAGGAGTATTGTTGTTTCAAATACCGGAACATATACCGCTAGTTATACTACCCTTTGTGGAGCGTTCAGGGACACTATAGTAATCAAAAGCGGAGTTTGTGAAGTATTTGTTCCTGGTGCATTTACGCCAAATAATGATGGCAAAAATGATGTTTTCAGGGTTATAGGAAACATGATAGATAAACTTTCATTTCAGATATATAATAGGTGGGGAGAAAAAATATTTGAGACCAACAATAAGAGTGTAGGATGGGATGGGAATTTTCATGGGATTATGCAAAATTCCGGGGCCTATGTTTATTATGTACAGTATACAAAAATTGGTGAGGACAAAAAGTATACTATGAAAGGTACTTTAATCCTGCTTCGATGAGAGTACCACTTTCCTAATCTAATAAAATCTTAGTTTCGCGAAAAAAATCAATTTTAAAATGAACTTAATAAGGGCCTCAAAAAAAATAATCGGTTTTTTAAAAGGAAGAAGCGGCTTTAATATCAATAATCCCCTTGGTGGCAATGGTGAGAGAGTTGATATACAAATGAAGGAGAGCCTGGATTATAATCACTTAGATCTGTATCAAAAGAGTCATTATAAAAGATATGAATTTGCACTTGATCAAATTAAAGAGGGAGACATATGTGGCGACTTTGCCTGTGGTACAGGTTATGGATCTGTACTGTTAGCAAAAAAAGCGGGTAAATTAGTTGGCGCTGATATTGATAAGGTTGTGGTATCGAAAATTAAAGAGCGATATAAAAAAAATCTAAAAGTCGAATTTCAGCATGCTAATATTTTAGACCTCAACTACACCAATATATTTGATGTAATTGTTTCATTTGAAACATTGGAACACCTTGAGGAGAATGATTTAAGAACTGCACTTCAAATTTTTTGTAATGCCTTAAAGCCCGGGGGCAGGTTTATTTTTTCCTCTCCCTATATGCAGGAACGAAGCGAGGATGCAGTGAAACTTGGCTTTCATTTGACCTTTTATATTAGCGAAGAAAAGCTCCGGGAATGGCTTCAGGCAGCGGGTTTTGAGATTGAATCAATAAATTATCAAAATTATACGAGCCATACCATTATGCCTAATCTTGAAGAGAAGGATTTTATTATTTGCATTGCCGTAAAGCACTAGATTGAACGACGACTC
>JACMRH010000221.1 GCA_014376535.1 Cytophagales bacterium
CCGAATGAAGATGCGGTTGTTTGGCTTTGCAATGAAATAATGCCTTTAGTATGGAAGGAATTACCTTTTCTAAAAGTTACTTTGCTCGGAAGCGGAGTAACTGAAAAGGTGAAGTCATTAGAAAGTGAAAGAGTATTAGTAACAGGTTTTATACATAATGTAAGTCCATACTTTGAAAAGCATAGGGTATTTGTTGCTCCGTTAAGGTTTGGAGCTGGCATGAAAGGTAAATTGGGACAAAGTTTTGAATATGGTTTGCCAATAGTATCTACAACTATTGGAGTGGAAGGAATGGGTTTAACAGAAGGTAAAAATGTTTTGATTGCAGATGATAAAATTGCATTTGCCAGTCAAATCATAAATTTATATACCAACTCTAGCCTGTGGAATGAATTGGCAAAAAATTCTGAAAATGCGATTCATCCTTTTGGTCCTGAAAGTATTAAGTCGAGTCTAAAAAATATATTCGAAACTATCGGCTCTTAATTTCTAATAAATAAATATTGAATACTCAACCTCTCATAAGTATCTGCATTCCAACTTACAACGGTGCTGAATATTTGTCGCAAGCCATAGAAAGTGCATTAAGGCAGACTTTTAAAGATGTTGAAATTCTTATTGTTGACGATTGTTCTACTGACAACACCTTAGAATTAGCCCAAAAATTTGCGCAAGGCGATCCTAGAGTAAAGGTGTTTAAAAATGAACAAAACCTTGGGCTTGTTGGTAATTGGAATAAGTGCGTGACTATGGCACAGGGAACCTGGATCAAATTTTTGTTTCAGGATGATTATTTAGCTCCAACATGCCTTGAAGAAATGATGAAATCTTCAGCAAATCAGATGCTTGTGATAGCTAACCGCTCTTATGTATTTGAAAAAGGTATTTCTAAGAAGGATAAAATGGATTATAGAAAACTTGAACGTCAGTTTAATTTTTCAACAATTTGCAAAGGAGTTTCACAACTCAACTCCGAACATTTTTCAAAAATAATAGCCCGTTATCCTGGTATTAACATTTGGGGAGAACCTACCAGCATGCTGATTCACAAAGATGCATTCGAAAAACTAGGTTATTTTAACGCACTTTTTAAACAAACATGCGATTATGAGTTTTGGACAAGGATTGGCACAAATCAAGGAGTTTCATTAGTTCATCAAAATCTAATTTACTTCCGGGTACATGGTAAATCTACTACTATGTCAAATCATGAAGTGAAGTCCTATTTTGTTCATTTTTATGATTTCTTTGCTTTGATTGACAAGTATTGTAACGCACCAGAGTATGAGAACTACAGGAAACACGTTGGGAATCAACTACCTTTTTTCGTAGATTATGAATTGGCCAGGCATTCGCAAAATCTTAAAAAATGGCAGTCTTCAAACTCATCTTTTACACAAACTTTAATAAATGATTTTCCAGCATTTGGGAAATATTTTTTTAATCCAGCAAAAGAATTGCTAAGAACTCAATTTGCTCTTCTGTCAACATATCCGCTTGTGTTCCTTTCTATGGTTATCGGGAAATTACGTTCTGAATTACAAAAACTAATTAGGTAATATTATCTTTTGGATGAGAATGCCACATCTTTCAAGTAATTAAATGATAGTTAAATAAAACTAAAGCAAATTGATTACCTGATGCCTTGTCTATCACAACAACAGCAAAGTTTTCATAATTCAGACACTTTAATGAGTTAAACATTCAATAGTATCTTCCCGGTTTAAATGATTTAATATGATGATGTAAATTTTCTGCACAAGCTTATTTCATTTTAATAGAATGAATTCTTTCTTGACAACTAAACTAAAGATTCAAAGAAAGTATAAATTAAAGGTTTTGTTCATAAAAAATCCTTATTCATCTTTGTTTATCGTTATCTAAGTAATGCAAATCATAATTAAGATCTTCATTTTTATTTTTCTATCAATAATAACATTTCCATATGTAAACATGGAGCTAAAGTTGGTTGAAGACATGAAATCACAGGAATGGAGAACTCTTGCTTCTAAACCAGAATTTAAACTGGATGAATTTTATGATTATCTGTCAAAATACAATAATTACTTTAATGATAATTATGGAATAAGAAACATCCTGTATTCAATAAACGCAAGAATTAAATACCTGTATTTTCATAAAAGCCCACTTCCAAATAAAGTAATTTTGGGGCGGAATAATTGGCTCTTCTTAAGTCCTGACATGGATGTAACCATATCGGACCGTATAGATTATTTGGATGATAAATTCTATAAGATATTAGAGGATTCTCTCGTTAGTAAAACCGTACAATTCAAGAATTTAGGTATAAAATATTTAGTTATTCTGACGCCTGAAAAATCCTACACCTATGGCGAGTTGCTTCCTGATAATTTTAATGGTGTCAGAACAAAGGCGCGCTTTGATACTTTAATTCAAAGACTAAAATCCAACCCCAATCTTCATATAATTAGTTTAAACGAAGCCTTATTGGAGGCGAAAAAGAAAGATACTATCGGTTTGCAATATGATACACACTGGAATGGCATTGGGGCTTTTGCAGCTTATAAGCATATGATGTTAGAATTGAAAAAAGTGTATCCTAATGTTCCGCTAAGAAATGCTAATGATTATGAAAAGAAATGTGTAGTATACAAATGGGGCGATTTGGCAAACCAGATAGGAATAGCCGAATTCATTTCTGCCAAAGAATGTAAGTTTAACTACATCGGGAAAGGAGCAATTGAAGACACTACATTGCTATCTGTAAAAAGCACATTGTCTTATTCTTATACTAATAAGGCAAATGAAGACATGCTCGATGTGTTATTTTTACACGATTCCTATGGTGCAAGTTTTTTACCATGGATGATAAACGATTTCCATTCTCTTCACAGTTTGCGAATGGAGAACTTTAGTTTTAATCCAGCCTCTTTTACACAGGCAGGTCCTAAAGTGATTATTCATCAAATGGTTCCAAGACATACCCCAATGTTTGGGCTTTTAAGCAATGGCCATTAATGACTAGGTTGTTGAAGCCTTTAACCAAAAATTTAAGGTTTTTAATCCTGTACCTTTTATAAATTTGTGAGCTATAAAGAAACACAGTCTTTTGATGAAATTTTTACTTTTTATTTTCAGAAATGCTTCCATTAGTTCTTTCTGATCCTTTCTTAATTTTGTTTGATAATTTTTATAAAATGCACTCGCTTGTAGAATTTCACGCTCCAAAAAGTCTTCATTTTTGATAAAATGCCTTAAAGTGGTGCTTAAAGAAGAATTAAAGCTTTTTTCTGATAGGCCGACAACATTACTTCCGTGCTGTCTGTAATATAATGTTGGAGTTGGCAAATAACCGATTCTGCCAAAAGCACTTGCAGTCATGGCCATAAATACATCGTGCATGGCAATGCCTTTTGGGAAGTTTTTGACTAAATCTTTTAAATGATTGTTGATAAGAATGGTGCAACCTGTAGCTACATTTTCTATCATCAATTGCTGTAATAGAATATTATCTGGGTTTAGGCCTTTCGATATTAAATAAGAGTCATGCAATACATTTAATTGCTGATCCACAACTTTCAAATCAGAAAAAACAAGGATAGGAATTGGATTAGCGACTGATTTTTCAATATTTACGATAAGCTCTAAAGATTTTTCTATTTTATCGGGAAACCAAACGTCATCCTGATCTGCAAAAGCTATATATTTCCCACTAGTATGGATAAGAGCGTTTTGAAAGTTACTCAAGACACCTTTTTCTGCGTGGTTGTGAACAATTTTTAAATTGTAAAGCTTAGAGTAATTTTCTAAAATTTCAATTGTTGAGTCTGTAGAAAGATCAACTGAAGCAATAACTTCCAGGTTTTTGTATGTTTGGTTGAAGATAGAATTTAACTGCTCTGCGAGAAATTTTTCACCATTGTAACAGGCTAAAGCAATTGAAATAAGTTCTTGCAAGTGTTTTAAAATTAATGATGGTAACTGTCCAATGCAATATTCGCTTTCTAACTTAAATTTGCAATAAGGTCTTGATCTTCATTTGGTTTTATTAAAGTTTTGTAATTATTAAACCAATTTTGGAACCCTTTAAATTATAAGAATAGCTGTTTTGGATAAAAGAATTGATTTTATTGACTACACCCGGGGAGTTGCGGCAATTTTGGTTTTAGCTTCCCATGCCCTTGAAATTTTTATTCCAAATTGGGCTGATACTTTTCAATACTTTAACATTGGACAAGTAGGTGTAGTAGCATTTTTTATGGTTAGTGGCTATATCATTCCTTATTCATTAGATAGGTCAGGAAGTATACCGAAATTTATCTGGGGTAGAATATCGCGCATATATCCATTGTATATTTTTATAGGGCTTGTGTTTCTAATGGCTTTTATTTCAGGTTTTTATGTGCCTGTTGGAGATCCAAATCATGGCAGGTTAAAGATATTTTTTCTCCATTTATTTTTTGTCCAGGATTTACCTTATGGTGATAAAGGTATGATAAACTTTGTGCCCGGTAACTGGACATTATTTATCGAATGGATTTGGTATGGCTTATTTGTAGCGTTGTTTTATTTAAAATCCCATAAAAAGATCAAAAGTGTATTTGTAGGTTATAATGTGTTCCTATTCATTTTGATCTGTACAAGTTATTTTGGCGGATACCGATTGCCTTATGGCCGATTTTGTTTAATAGGCATAGCATTGACAGGGTATTTGTTTTACACTTTTCATAACAGCGGAATATCTAAAAAAAACTTTTGGAAATTTCTGCTCTCTTCATTTGCTGTATTATCTCTGGCTCTTTATATCACTTTTGGGTATTTCCATAATGATACTTTTTCACTAACCTGCGTACTGCTTTCCTGGACATCGGGAATACTATTGTTTATGTTTTTTGAAAGTTTTCAGATTACAAATAGTAGTTTGTCTTCATTGCTTTCATATTTGGGCAAAATCAGTTATTCAGTTTATCTTGTTCATCCCATAGTTTTATATTCCATTAATTATTACTTAAAAGATCTGAATCCTATTTTCACAATTTCTTTAAGTTTTCTTTTGAGTATCCTCGTTTCAGCAATTACATTTCAACTTGTGGAAAGGCCAACTCTTAAATATCTCAGGTCAAAATTTTAATATTTTAAACCAATTATTAGTTGGCGTTCAAAATATTGGTGCTTGATTGTTAAAAAGTTATTTTTGTAATTTATTAAAAGAAATGATATTTACTTCTCCTATTTTTCTGCTTTTTTTCCTGCCCTTTCTATTGTTCTGCTACTTTATTGTAGACAGAAAAGTAAAAAATTATATTCTGTTAATTTTCAGTTTACTGTTTTATATCTGGGGTGAAGGTAGGGCTGTAAACATAATGCTGATAGCCATCACAGTCAACTATTTGCTTGGAATGGCTATAGAAAACACCAATGGGATTTACAGGAAAATTATTCTGATTGTTGGTGTAATTACCAACTTGAGCATCCTAGGTTTTTACAAGTATTTTGATTTTGCTGTTACAAACTTTAACCTGGCACTTGTTCGTTTTGATTACCCTGAAATACCTTTTGAGAAGGTTTTATTGCCCCTTGGTATTTCTTTTTACACTTTTCAGAATATCTCTTATATCCTGGATGTTTACAGGTCAGAAATAAAAGCGCAATACAATTGGGTAAAATATACGTTGTACGTAACCTTTTTTGCTCATTTGGTTGCCGGGCCTGTTGTAAGATATTCTCATATCAGTGCAGAAATTGATAGCCGTGAAACAAATTATATCCTATTCTATGAAGGTATTAAAAGGTTAATTATTGGCCTTGGTAAAAAAATCCTGATAGCAAATCCTGTTGGTTATGTAGCTGAAGCAGTTTTTGATACACATTCAGAAAGTGGTTTTCTTGTTTACTGGGTTGGTATTATCTGTTACGCCATTCAAATTTATTTCGACTTTTCAGGATATTCTGATATGGCAATAGGAATGGCCAGGATGCTTGGGTTCTTTTTTCATGAAAACTTCAATATGCCTTACCTGGCTACCTCCGTTACTGATTTTTGGAGAAGATGGCACATTTCATTGTCAACCTGGTTTAGAGATTATGTGTATATTCCTTTAGGTGGTAACAGAGGTGGAAAAATAGATCAGCTTAAAAACATTTTTATCGTGTTTTTATTAACTGGACTATGGCATGGTGCCAGCTGGAATTTTATTTTGTGGGGGGTAATACATGGAATATTCATGGTAATTGAAAGGGTTTGGTTGTTAAAGAAACTAGAAAAAATTCCAGTAATATTTAGTCGTGTATATCTTCTAACATTTATTCTGATAACCTGGATATTGTTCAATGCCAAAGACATCCATGCTGCAGGAGATTATTTATTTAAAATGTTTGATTTGTCATCAATTGGAAATCTTTCACTGTTAACCTTAGTTGATACCCAGGTTAAAATTGCACTCATTGTTGGAGTTTTAATGTCTTTTGGTTTGCATATAAAGGTCTGGAATAAGCTGAAAGAACAATTGAACAACACTGCATTATATGCTTTTCAATCTGCTTTCTATATTTCAGTTTTAATATTGTGCATTATATTCGTTTCTATTGAATCGTACAATCCTTTCATCTATTTCAGATTTTAATAGAATGAAAATTATCAGGTACGTTTTTATTTTTATTTTCTGCTCTATGCTTGCTTTTCCATATTTAAATATGGAACACAATTTTGTTCCTGATATAGAATTAGAAAAGAAACAGGAGATCGCTGAAAAACCAACTTTTCAATTGGATGAACTTTATAATTATCTGGATAAATACACCAGTTACTTCAATAGTAATTATGGTTTTAGAAATGTATTGGTAAATGCAAACGCCCAGATTAATTTCTGGATTTTAAATAAAAGCCCATTAGCAAATAAAGTGTTAATAGGAAAAGAAGGATGGCTTTTTCTAAGTCCATCAGTAGATATGATTATTTCTGAAAAAATGGATTATTTAGATCCCGGACTATTTAAAATAATGAAAGATTCCTTGCTTAGCAAAACAAGGCAGTTCAGCAAAAATGGAATTAAATATTATGTGATGTTTACTCCTGAAAAATCTTATTCATGCAGAGAAATGTTGCCTGAACAATATGATCCTCAAAGGATAAAGAACAGGTTTGATGCTTTTGTTCAAAAGCTGGAGTCAAATCCGGAATTGAATATAATCAATGTCAATGACGTGATTAACGCCTCAAGACTTGCATCCAAAGATACTTTGCATTTTAAGTATGATTCACATTGGAATGAATTGGGAGCATTTCCTGTGTACCAACATATATTAGAAACCTTAAAAAAAGACTTTCCTTTGATTGAAGTCCGCAACAAAAAAGACTATAAACAAACTGCACACAATTCGAATCATGGGGATGTATCAGACATCATTAATGTTGGTAAGTATTTGTATGAAAAGGAATACAAATTGATTTGTGTTGGCCGGAATTCGGTTATAGATGAATCAGTGTTTACGCCCGGGTGCAAAGAATCTTATGAATTTAGAAATGTCAAAAACAAAGACAAACCAAACATTTTGTTTTTACATGATTCCTTTGGTTTGCCTTTTAAACCCTGGTTGATAAATGATTTTCACCAGGTTCATTCACTTTGGGTGATTGCTTATAATTTTGATGTTAAGATGCTTTCACAACTTCATCCTGATGTTGTTGTACATGAACTTGTCCCAAGGAACACTCCTTTATTTCAGATGCAATTAAAGTCGAATTTAAATTAAAAAAGATCCAGCCTATTGGCTGGATCTTTCCGTTAACCTAAACCTTAATTAATCGTTTACCGTAATCGTTTTATTTTTAATAAAATTGAATACAAAATAAAGCAATATTTTATTAAAATAATCATGCCAACGTATTGAATAGCATGCAGTTAAAGCTTCCATAATATTCTGGAATGGTATTATTTCAGGATTGACCTGCCAATCACAATTTTTTGGATTTCTGAAGTTCCTTCCCCAATGGTACAAAGCTTTGCATCCCGGTAATATTTTTCCACTGGGAAGTCTTTCATGTAGCCGTAGCCACCAAAAATTTGTACAGCATCATTTGCAACTTTTACAGCTACTTCAGAGGCATAAAGTTTGGCCATGGCCGATTCTCTCGTTACTGGCAATCCCCGCATCTTTAAATCTGCTGAACGGTAAATTAGTAAACTTGCCGCTTCTATTTCAGTAGCCATATCTGCCAGTTTAAACGAAATTCCCTGAAAAGATGAAATAGCCTGCCCAAATTGTTTTCTTTCTTTAGAATAAGCCAATGCATGGTCAAAAGCACCCTGGGCTATGCCCAAGCTTAATGCTGCAATTGAAATTCTGCCACCATCCAGAATTTTCAGAGCTTGTATAAAACCATCACCCTCTTTTCCCAAAAGATTTTCTGCAGGAATGCGACAATTATTTAAGATAACTTCTGTTGTTTCAGAAGCTCTCATACCAAGTTTGTTTTCTTTTTTACCTGCAGAATATCCGGGAGTTCCTTGTTCAATTACAAATGCAGACATTGCATGAGTATCATCAGGATCACCTGTTCTGGCCATCATCACAGCAATGTCGCCTGATTTACCGTGAGTTATAAAACATTTGGTGCCGTTTAAAACCCATTCATTGCCTACTTTTTCTGCTTTTGTAAGCATATGGCCGGCATCGGAGCCAGTCCCTGATTCAGTCAATCCCCAGGCACCAACCCATTCACCAGTTGAAAGTTTAGGTAACCATTTATTTTTTTGTACCTCATTGCCAAATTGAAGTATATGATTGGTACATAAGGAATTGTGGGCTGCCATAGACAAGCCAATAGAACCACATACCTTTGAAATTTCTACCAGGGCGGCAACATATTCAAAATATCCAAATCCAGATCCTCCATACTGTTCTGGCACAAGAACTCCCATTAGTCCATGCCTTCCCATTTCCTTAAAAAGTTCCTTCGGAAAGATTTGAGATTCATCCCATTCCATTACATGTGGGGCAATATATTTGGCAGCAAAATCTTTGGCCATTTCCTGCACAAGTTTTTGGTTTTCTGAAAAGGAAAAATCCATAGAATAATGTTTATTTGTTTATAAACGGCATTTTCAAAATTTAAGTTTAATAAAGATTTGTGAGATTTATATTATTTAAAACTTGATTAACTTTTGATTTGCCAGGGAGGCTGAATTGAGAATATATCCTCTTACTTTTTCTCAGTCAGATATTTCCAATATCTTTTAGGAATGTGCCTTAAATGAAGCTTAGTGTTTTTGCGGGCTTTAATATTGGTGCTGGAAAAGTAATCTTGCCATAACACCTGGTAATTATTTTCTTTTTCGTCTAATGAGTCTGGCTTCAAAGCATCTTTTTCCTCAGGAAAATCAACAAATTCAGTAGAGTTTAAATCATAATAAATTCCATAATCTCTTTTGGTGTCATAAATCAGCCATTTCTGGTCTGCATATCTGCTTTCAAAATGTTTGATAATAAGTGGAAGAACATTGAAATCAGGTTCTATTGTTGCATAGTAAATAGCATCTTTTGTTAATTCAAATCTCACAAAAGCTTCCATTCTATGTTTTTCCCTGCCTATCATTTTCAAGGTTTGCTGAAGTTTTAAAATATCAGCATTGGTAAAATCACTTAATACATCTGCCTGGGATGCAAGTATGTATTTGATAACCCGAAAGATCAGGTTTTCTATATCCGGCAATTCACTAAGCCATACTTTCCAGATGTTTTTTGCTTTGTCACTGCCAATAATTAAAATAATCTTTTTCCAGACTCTATCTGATTTCTCCTCATTTTGAAAAACCTGAATTTTTGAGCTAAATAAGTCCGGTGTTTCAAACTCAGGTTTACAAATGAAAGCTTGTTCTATTTTTCGGTCATATATTTCGAAGATGGCAGATAATAATCCTTCAAAAGTGGCATCATAAACCAGGTATGTCATTAGAATAGCCTGTATTGAGTGGGTTGCATTGCCTGGTATTTGGTTTTTGATAAATTCAAAATGTGCTGTTTCAGAGTTTCTGCAGACTGATCTTTTAATTCTATAATCCTGCTTTTACAGGTGATAAAATATTTTGCACGGTTCACCGCTATTCCAATTTTTTTTAATCCCTCCCAATCGAAATGTGCAAATTTTCTTCCTGCCACAATTTTGTTTGCAGAATGTATGCCTATTCCCGGCACCCTAAGAATCATATGCAGGTCTGCCTTGTTAATATCTATCGGAAAAGTGTGCATATTTCTTAATGCCCAGGCAAGCTTAGGGTCAATATCCAGATCGAGATTTGGATGTAACTCATTTACAATTTCGCTTGCATGAAATCCATAAAACCTCATCAGCCAATCGGCCTGATAAAGCCGGTTTTCCCTTAACATTGGCACCTGACTATTTAAAGAGGGTAGGCGAGAATCATTTAAGACCGGAACATACCCAGAATAATACACTCTTTTCAGGTTATAACCTTTGTAGAATTTGTCTGCAGTGGCAATTATTTCAAGGTCAGATTCCTGGGTTGCGCCTATTATTAGTTGAGTGCTCTGACCAGCTGGAGCAAACTTAGGAGTGCTTTTGAAAAGTTTCTTTTCATCGGAATTAAGAATAATAGTATTCTTGATAAAATTCATTGGCTGAATCATATCTTTTCTATTTTTCTCGGGAGCTAATAGTTTCAAGCCTGCTTCGGTAGGTAATTCCAGATTTACGCTTAACCTGTCAGCGTATAAACCAGCTTCGTTCATCAGTTCATCACTGGCACCTGGAATTGTTTTAAGATGAATGTAGCCGTTAAAACGTTCTTCCAAACGCAACTTTTTAGCGATTTGGACAAGTCGCTCCATCGTGTAATCAGCATCTTTAAAAATGCCAGAGCTTAGGAACAAGCCTTCTATGTAGTTTCTTCTATAGAAATTGATAGTAAGATCTACCACTTCCTGGACAGTAAAAGCAGCGCGTTTTATATCATTGCTTTTCCTTGAAACACAATAAGCGCAATCATAAATACAATGATTTGTGAGCAGTATTTTTAATAACGAAACACAGCGCCCGTCTTCTGTATAAGAATGACAGATTCCCATTCCTGTTGAATTACCAAGGCCTTTGTTTGAGTTCTTTCTATCGGAACCACTGGATGCACAAGAGACATCATATTTAGCCGCATCGGCCAGAATCGTTAATTTTTCCCGTATTCTTTCGATCATCAAACAGCGGCAAGCATGAAATTTGATCTATAACAACTTTTCGTCTAAAACTGTTGCCTAAAAATTAAATAAATGTTGATGGGCTTTTAAAGGGATATTTCTTTGAAGAATTTCAAGTAAGAAATTAAAACTATTTGACCACATTAAACTCTGTCCTTCTATTCAACCCTCTTCCAATAGGATCGTCGCTTCCGTCAGGGTTTTGATTTGGGGCAATGGGCCTTGTTTCGCCATACCCTTTGTAGGTTATGCGTTGTGCCTCGATACCTCTTTCTACCAGGTAAGACTTTACCAGTTGAGCTCTTTGCATTGAAAGCTGGATGTTAAAGTGATGAGATCCGATATTATCTGTATGAGAAGCAACGACCAATTTTCTCGTTGAATTCTGTTTCAGAAATGGTACCAGTAATGAATCCAGGATGTTTTTGCTAGTTACAGTCATCTCAGCCGATCCGTACTCATATTGGAAATCTTTCAATGTGAAAGGAGCTTCGAGGGTTGGTACTTCTTCGGTTGCTGGTTTTACATATTTAATTTTCTTTTCTGATTTAGGAGCTAATTTATTCTTGTTTGTCGACCATGATTTAGGCTTATCAGTATTAGATACCTCACTTTTTTCTTTAGCCTCAACTATTTTCTCATTTGTTGCTGATCTTTTCCCATTCAGATCTGAGTCATTCAGGTTTTCTAAAGTTGTCCTGGTTGTTATCGAAGTTCCAGCTGTCAGATTAGCGTTATCTTTGGCAACAGTACCTAAATTCTCTTGAATATTGGTTCCTTTATTCAGATTGGCTGCAAGAGCCGCCGATTTAGGTAGAATTTTCTTTAAATTGATAATCCCTTTTAAAGAATCGGAATTCAGAATATCCTGATAGCTTAATTGCAGCGTATCGCTTGTATAGCCAGGTAAAACTGCCGAAAATTTGTATGAGGAATTTTTATATAAATTATATTTTATTCTACAATTTTCTAACCTGGTATTGTCCGATAATTTGACCGATTTTCTTTTATCTACTTTTTCTGTTAATAATACCGGGGCCTGGCAACTATCTTCTGATTTTACAACAAGGTCAATTGTTTTATTAAATGGTAATTCAGGCAGCTTTTCGAACATAAATATGTCGTCGCAACAGGTTTCATGAAAATAGGGTGTTCCTCCTGGCCTATTTGAAACAACAAATCCTTTATCGCCCTTTTCATTCTGACTATAATCGAAATCATCCTGAGGAGAATTTATCGGAAAGCCAAGATTTTCTGGCCTGGAATACTTTTTACCTTCTTTTTTAATCTTGTAAACATCTAATCCGCCGGCGGAACCATGCCCATTTGAACTGAAATAAATATTTTGTCCATTGGAGTCAACAAAAGGAGAGAATTCCATCCCAGGTGTATTGACAACAGAAAAATTTGCCGGATTATTCCATTTTTTCTTAGCTGGATTGTAGGAAGCATACCAAATATCCAGGCCACCTTTGCTACCTGCTCTGTCTGAAACATAAAATAATGTTTCGGTTTTAGTAGCAGAATCATACATAATCGCAGGTTGCGTTGATGTAAACCCTTCCTGGTTTACAGGGTGGTTAAGCAAATAGTGCTTTTTGGTTTTGTCAGTATAATAAAGTTTACATCTAGGCTTAGCATCTTCACTTTTCTGACATTTTGAAAAATAGTATCTGTCGGTATTTTTAGAATACGTTATATCACCTATATCATTTGAAGCCCAATCTAGTTCTTCCATCAAACCTTTCTCTGTCCAGGCGCCGTTTTCAAGAGAAGCCAGGTAGACTTTCCTTTTAGGTTGGATTTCTTTATATTCTTCCCTTATGTCGTAATATTGGATGCTGTCCATTCTCAGCGAACCAAACACAATATTGTCCGCACTTGTGTAAACAGGTGAAAATTCAGCATGTGGGTTATTTATAGATTTTCCTGCATTTTCTAATTTGATGTTTTCAGGGAAAGCAGTATACATAATACCACTATCACATCCGGCAATATCTCTATCTAAAAGCATCTTTATACCTTTATCAGAGATGGATTTAGCAATTTTTTTGAATTCTTTTAAGCTAGTCTTTGCTTCAGGGTATTTGCCCTGCATTTTTTGCATTATCGCTTTATGATACAAGGCAATTGGATAACCTTCTTCATCTGTACCATATACATAATCGAAGTACTTCTCTGCCATGGGATAATTTCTTGTTAATTGATATAACTCTGCAAGATCATATCGCATTTCCAGATCAGATGGATCTTTTTTTACAATTTCTTCATAGTAAAACAAAGCCGTATAAGGGTCGCCCATTTTCGATGCGTGTGCTGCCCTTGCCTTCATTTTTGAAACACTCAGATGAGTTTCAATCCCTTTTTTGTTTTGGGAATACAGCAAAGAATATTGGGATATTCCCAATAACAATAATATAGTAAGGCAATAGGTATGCAAAAATACTTTCATTAGTGCTTGGGTTTAATAACGATCACAAGGGATTGTTACCTTGTTTACTTTTGCATTTGGTGAAGTGTAAGACAATGCCAGTTCCCAACTGGATTTATTGCTGGCATCTTTACTCAATTTTGAAATATTGTAATCGAAACTAAGGCCGATATCAAACCTGTTAATCCTAATCCCTGTATACAAAATAACTGCATCACTGTTTCCAAAACTTCCCCTGTAACCTGGGCCTGCAAAAATGGCAGCTTTATCCCCAATCCTTTTCTCTACTAGTGTATTAGCCACAAGATTTGTAGCTGTATTAGCTCTTAGGTAAAGTAAATTTGGAAGAATTGAAAGGCGGGGGCCTAAATGTAAATGAGCATTAGCATGGAGAGTATGTTTGTAGCCAAGTCTATTATTTAGAAGCCCAAAATTGTCCTTAGGTCGGTTTAAATAACTTATCGCATAACCCAGTGTGATTTTGGCAGTTCCGAAAAGTCGTGTAGCTGCAAGACCAGAATTTACTACAGGATATGAAACATTGTTCTTCAAATCAGTCTCACCACTAGGAGCAGATTGATCGAAATTGCCTGAACCATAATTCCATTGAGTTGGATAGGTTTGGCTTCCATAAGATATGCTCCTTTGTACTACGCCGCCCTGCAATCCAAAACGAAAATGAATTTTGCTGATATACCTTTGGTAACTGCCTGATAGTAAAATCTTATTGGTGTTTAACTGGACCGCAGGTGCCTGATCATTTATAAGGATTAGTCCAACTCCAAACTCATCCCTAAATCGTGAGATTTTCTTTTCCGCAGAAAACATGCTTGTTGTGATGGGAGAAGTAACCTGCCTCCATTGACTTCTGTAATTTGCCTGAAATCGCCAATCTCCATCAAAATGACCTGTAAGGGCTGGATTTAAAGATGTATTAGAAGTATAAAACTGTGATAGATGGACATCCTGGCCATTTACGGCAAGACAAAGACAAATTAATGCCCCCATCAATAGAGTTGATTTTAGTTTGGTTGTGTGAATTACCATGCTTGTGGATTTGACCTGTATGTTTTTACCATGCGTTCATATTGCCCCTTTGTAAATTGGGAGGAAATGCATGGATAATAGCTCATAATGTTTGATGGGTCCGGATTGTAATATTGTCCATTAGCATCTTTCTTTTTGCTGATGTATTTGCAATTATCATTCATGTAATCCTTAATTGGATCGCTGGATATATATGGATCTGCAGGAGTATCACAAATAAAATCGCCTTCAGTTTCACAATTGCTACCATTAGCCAGTTCACTTCCGCTTCCCCGGAAGGTATGGTCCAGCCCAAAATAATGCCCAAGTTCATGAGCCACAGTATTTAAACTATTGCATACTATCAGCACAGAAGAACCTCTTTCTGTTGTAATACCTTTTAGGCTAGCCAAGCCGCATGCGCTAGCATTATTCACAGTCAATTTCGCAGAGTAAAAAATATTAATCCTCCCTGGTTTATTGTATAGATGTCTTATTTCACTTGCCTGCGGATCGTCTTTGGTATCTTTTATAAACAGGTAGTTATAGTTACTGATTGTATCAAACTCGCAAACAGTAAATTTTGCATTTATAGGGCTAAAAACGGCATTTACCTTTTCTAAAACTTTAATAACATCGCTTAAAGAATCATTAACATTTCCAAGAGAATCGGCCACCAAATGGACACTAACAAGAAAAGTTTTATTTATTTTAGAAACAGGTTTAATCGTATCTCCAGGAAAATAAGCTTGACAATAGTGGCTTATTAACAGAAAAAGCAGTAAGAAATGACGCTTTTTCAAAGTAAACGAATAGTAGTTTGGGTTCATTACATCTAATACTTAAACCGACAAGAATACGAAAAATATAATTATGACAGCTTAAAATGTTTTTTATATTTTTGTAGATTAAAACAGACTACATCCAAATGAATAGGTTATTTCTTGTCTTATTATGCTTTGTAGCCTTTGGCAATTCTTACTGCCAAACCTCAGATTTAAACAAAGGTTGTTCTCCTATTGAAATTAAATTTACTGGATTATCTGGCGGTAGTACACACTATTGGGATTTTCAGGATGGAGTTGTTTCTGTACAGGCAAATCCGAACCACATTTTTACCAAACCTGGAATTTATAAAGTAGTATACAGGTCAACTCCTGTGGGCCCTATTTTGAAAACTATAGATATTAAAGTTTTTGATAGCCCTAACCTATCCGTTAAGTCAGTTATAGGATGTGCCCCATTCAATGCCAATCTGGAAAGTTCAGTTAAAATAGACCCGGAAATACCAGTGAATAGTTACTCCTGGGTTTTTGGCGATGGTCAGAGTGCTGAAACTACATCTCCATCTGCTTCCCATGTTTATTCATTAGGTAAATATGACGTTTCATTAGGTATAAAAACTGCCTTCCCCACATGTGATAAAAACCAGATAACAGAAAAAATTGTAGAAGTGATTTCTGGGCCAATTGCCAGCTTTTCCACTATACCAAATCAATTTATCTTTTGTGCAGATACTGCCAGCCTTTCATTTAACAATCAATCTCCTTTATCAACCGGTTACACCGTATTGTTTGCCTGGGACTTAGGTAATACTGTTAAATCAGTAGAAAAAAATGCTCCAAAACAGCTTTATAGGACTGGAAATTATACTGTAACTCTCAATGCATCTTTCAAAGAGTTGCCACAATGTGTTAGTTCCTCTTCGAATTCATTTTTTATTGGTAAGCCAGTTGCAGAAATTAAAACCTCTAAAAGGGATACTGTTTGTGCTGGAATTGACACCGTCTCAATTACAATAAAATACCCTGGCAGTATTAACTGGAGTTTTACAAATGGCATACAAGTGATCAAACAACGAAGAGATACAGTAATTGCCCGGTTCAATGTTCAGGGAATTGCTGAAATCAGTGCCAAACTAACTGATCCTACCGGGGCATGTACCAACACAATTTCTAAAAAAGTATTGGTTGATAAAATAGAGCCTAAACTTTTGGCAACTCCTAGTTTTACCTGTCAAAAGGAAATAACAATTAAATATGAGGCTTTACCAAAAAACGCAAATTTTAAATATCTATGGTTTTTAAATGATAGCATTCCAAGGGATTCTTTGGTAAATGTTGCCTCTTTATCTTATAAAAGCCATTTTAAAAATCAATATGATATAAATAAGCTTGAATCGATTGTAGGCCTGGTAAAAGTTAAATCACCTTTTGGATGTAAGTTTGGTGCCATCAGGGTGGATTCTGTATGGAGACCAAATGCCCGGATAAGAGCCATGAGCTACACAAAAGGATGCGCGCCTTTAAGTGTAGCATTTAAAGATACATGTGATACGGCGCCAAAAGATTCAATCATCAAAAGAGAATGGTTTTTTGGAGATGGCAAAACCGTAACCAGGATTAAGGGAGGTCAGGAAAGCCACATCTTTACTACCCCAGGTAACTACAAAGTTATTTTGGTAATAACTACAAAACTTGGTTGTAAGGACACTTCTGTTGCAATAGATGTAGAGGTTGGAGATAAATTAACTAATCAGTTCGACTTTACTGTTAATAAGCAAGAAGCCTGTCAAAACGATGAAGTTATATTTTCAGTAAGTAAAGATTCTCCTCTTATAGATGCTTATCATTTCTTCTCCTCAGAAACCAAATTTTTTCATTGTCCGAATGAAAAAACTGTAAAAAGTAGGTTCAGTAACAGTGCAGGCCTACAATCAGTTTCTTTAATTGTAGATTATAATGGATGCACAACCACTTTAACTAAAACTGACGCTGTTAATGTAAAAGGTCCTTTGGCTAAAATAGACTATTATGCTTTATGTACCGATCCATATAACTACCATTTTTCCAGCCTGAGTAGGAATGTGGAAAATGTAAAATGGGATTTTGGTAATCAGCTAAATTCCAGTAATGCAAAAGAATCCATTAAATACGATACTTCGGGAGATTATCAGGTAACTCTAACCGCCTCTAATTCGTCTGGTTGTTCTGCTTCGATTGATACAACAATTGTAAAGGCAAGGAAAATCAAAGCAAAAATTAATTTGCAGGAAAGTTCCTGTACTAAGGAAACACAAACATTTTCTGGCAGGAATTCAGTTGATGTTAATGCTGTAGATCGTTTAGGTTATACATGGTTTTTGCCTGATCTGGATTCAGTTCCTCATAAAACCTCAAGTGATAGAGTGACCTATAAACTTGTTACTAGGGGAAAACACAAGGTAATGCTTGAAGTTAAAGACGTGAATGGTTGCAAGGATACTGCCTATGCAAATTTCAGCATTTATGGTATGAACGTTGCTTTCCAAAGTGATAAGAATCAAATTTGCCTGCCCCAGCAAGTTAGTTTAACGGATAAAACTAAAAGTGATACAACACTTACTAATTGGAAATGGAACCTGACTTTGTCTGATTCTCTAGTACAACAAAACCCTTCTTTTAACTACAAAACATCGCCGTTAACTAACAGCAGGCTAATTGTTAAAGATATTCTGGGATGCAAAGACACCTTAATTTTTAATATAGGCCTTTACAAACCTTTTAGCTCTATTTCACTTGTAGATCCTACTTTGTGTATCGGAGATACTGCAAAATTACGCGCCTCAGATTTTACCCAACAAAATTCAAGTCTTGATTTTAAGTGGGACTTTGGAAACGGAATGACAAGTATACGTTCCTTTGAAGATATTTTATATCCTAAAGATTCTATTTACAAAGTGAAGCTTATTTACATTGAAAAAAGCTCCAAATGTATTGATTCAACATTTTATAATGTTTCCATACACAATTACCCTGTTGCCAAATTCGTAACCGATGTTGACGCATTGCCAGTACTTTGTGCGCCGCAAAATGTGACTTTTACTGATGCATCTTTAAGCAAGCATCCATTAAGCAATACCTGGAATTTTGGTAATGGTCAACAATCTTTCTCAAATAGATTTACACTTACTTACAAAAAAGGTTTATTCGAAACCAGGCATATAGTTTCTACTGCAAATGGTTGTGCGGATACAACCTCTAGAAAGTTTAAAGTCGAAAGCCCAGAAGGGGATTTTACCATGTCAAAATTTCAAATTTGTAAAGGAGATTCCATCTCATTTGCTTTAAAAGATACTGTTGATATTGGCACTTACGCATGGGATTTTGGTGATGGCACCACCCTTAATGAAAAGGCTCCAGTGGTACATGCTTATCGTTTCCACCCACCATTAGGTCAAACAACTGCCAAGCTGATTTTAAAAGGCAAAGGTGGAATTTGCCCAGTGGTGAAATCAAAAACTGTGAAAATTTACCAGGTAATTGCCGATTTTGGCAGGAACAACGGCTCTGATACCACGCTTTGCATCAAAACAGGGCCTTACTCTTTTACAAATAAATCCAAGGGTTATGATTCTTTTGAATGGCAGTTGGGTGATGGGACCCGAAGCAAAGAGTTAAATCCTAAACATAATTATGCAATAGGTAAATACAATGTACAGTTGTTTGTTGCCAACAAAGCGATCGGCTGTAAAGATTCTATAACTAAGGTTGCAATTGTTTACCCAAATCCTGTTGTAAGTGCTGTTGGCGATACTGCATGCCTCGGTGAAAAGGCTGAGTTATATGTGATCAGCCCTAAAAATAACCATCAATATTCCTGGAGTCCGAGTTTAGGTTTGGATAATGCTCTTGCTTCAAATCCAAAGGCCAATATTATACAATCACAGAAATACCTGGTAACAGAGTATGATGAAAATGGTTGTACGGATACAATGAGCGTGTTTGCGAACGTAATAAGTCCTTTGCCTTTTAAAGACTGGGATACCACAATTGTAATGGGGGATTTTTCAAAAATACCTGTATCGAAAAATAGTTTATACAATTTTGGGTGGTCTCCAAAAGAGGGATTAAGCTGTCTTAATTGCAATTATCCAATTGTAAAACCTCTAACAGACATTGTTTACAAATTGAATGTAACGGATGTAAAAGGTTGTTTTAATAATAATTACAGTTATTCCATAATTGTAAA
>JACMRH010000019.1 GCA_014376535.1 Cytophagales bacterium
GATCAGATGACTTCAAACAGAGTTCCTGAAACGAGCGAAGTTATTCGTGAAAGAGTAGTAAAAGCAAGGGAAATCCAGTTAGTCAGGTTCCAGGGATCGCAGATTTACTCCAATGCGATGATGCCGAGTGAAATGGTAAAGAAGGTTTGCCAGATAAATGAAGCCGGTAAAATCCTGATTAAAACTGCTATGGAAAGACTTGGACTCTCGGCCCGGGCCTATGACCGTATTTTAAAGGTCTCAAGAACAATCGCAGACCTTGCTGCCAGCGAGGAAATTAAAGTAGAACATCTTGCTGAAGCTATTCAGTACAGGAGTTTGGACCGGGAAAGCTGGGGGGCCGTGTAATAGTTTATGAATTCATTTTCCTAATTCTTATTTACAACAGAAATATCTTGAATAAGAAATTCAAAACATCAGCATTATATTTAACTATCGTTATTTCAATAATTGTTGGTTTCTTATGTAGTTCTCTTATTTATATGGGGTATTTTTCCCGGATCCAAATTCAAATAAATCACCAAAAACAAAGGTTATTTCGAAATCATGATTCGGCCCTAAAATTGCTTTGCAGCAGAAAATTCTCTGATACCAATCAAAAAATGGATTTGTTTGGAGAAGGCAGAGATTCAATCCAATTAGGAACATTCAATTGGGGTATGTACACTGTAGGATTTGTTAAGTCTTTCGTAAATAAAGACACTATCAGTAGCATTTGCATTATTGGTAGCGAGCCAGATTCTCTTTACAAATCAGCCATATATTTGGCTGATAATGGTAGTTCAATAACATTTGCCGGTAAAACATTTGTACGAGGAAATGCATTCTTACCAAAGTCAGGTGTTAACTCGGGATCGGTAGACGGACAAAAATTTCAATTTAAAAATTTAGTAGATGGAAAAATCAGCATCAGTAAGGATCACCTGCCTGAATTGGATAATGAGTTTCTAAAAAAAATGCTAAAAAATCTGAATTCTGTTGATAAAGCAAATCCAGCATTTAAATTACCTACTGATAGCCTTAATGTATCTTTTTATAACGAAACACAGCGTTATCATTCTTCTGGAATTCCTTTCATTTTAAAAAAAAATATTATTCGCGGTAACGTTATGCTTTCCTCAGATACCCTTATATCAATAGGCTCTAATGTGAGTTTAGAAAACATTATACTTTTTGCACCAATTATAAAATTTGAAAAGGGTTTCAAAGGGATAGTTCAGGCTTTTGCAACCGATTCAATTATCATTTCAGAAAATTGTGATTTAAAATTTCCATCAGCTCTAAGTATAATACCAAGCAATTCCAGTAATAATAGACCAGGCATTTATATGGGTAGAAATTCACGTTTAGATGGATGCTTACTTCAATATACTGGCTTAGATAAAAGTAGTTTAGCTAATACATATATAAGTGAAAGTGCTACAATACATGGTATTGTTTATGCTGATGCATTTTTGTCTTTAAATGGAATTATTTACGGAAGTTTATTGTGTAATAAAATTTTGCTCAATCGTCCCTCAGGTGTTTATGCAAATCATCTTCTTAATTGTACTATAGATAGAACTCGTCTCTCTACATTTTTTGTTACCTCACCAATTTTTTCAAGAAAAAAAAAACAAATTATCTCCAGATTAAAATAAATGTTCATTTATAAATTGAAATCATCTTCATTGATAGAAATTATAGTTTCTTTGGTTATGATTTTTGCTATTTTTTCAATTGCAACCGCCTTGTATATCAACGTTGTATCATCATCTGCTAATTTGCAACAGACAAAACTGGAATTTGAAATAGAAAGACTAGCTAGTGAAACACAAAAAGATCATTCTTGGCTTAATGGTAATTTCGTTTTAGGACCTTATCACATTGAAAAATCTGTTAAGGTTTATAATAACGAAGAAGAAATTTTTCAATTAAATTTTATTGCAAGAGATATAAACAATAAAATCATTTATGACTGGAAGCAATTATTCATTGTAGAATGAAAAAAAGATTACCTTCTTATACTTTACTGGAATTAGTTGTTGTTATGTTACTGACAACAATAGTAGCATCTATAGTTTTTTTGACCTTAAACATATTAGAAGTTTCTTTAAAAAAGTTTAAAAGCGAATCCGAAACCTTGTTAAAAATGGGATTATTGAAACGTCTGCTAACTCAAGATTTTTTAGAATCGAGTCAGATAATAAACATTACGGATGGATTGATAATAAATACACAAAGTGGAAATGTAATTTATAATTTCAAACCTACTTCTATCTCGCGAACTAAGGCTGGTGTTGCAGATTCATTTTATTTAAAAACATCGCCCTTGATAAAAAAATTTTACTCTGAACCAATAGAAATGCCTAATTATATTATTAATGAATTAAACTTTGAGATATACTGTAAAAATGAAGTTTTCACCTATATTGTTAAGAAGCAATATGGGGCTGATATGCTAATGTCTTGGGAAAGAGATAAAGGTACTTTTAACGAAAAACAATAAGGCTTTGTCTAAAGGAATTAATATTGGCTACGTAAGTAAAAATCAGAATTCTGCAATAAAGAAATTTGACTTCAGTAAGATAATTAATAAAGAAATTTCATTTTCTGGTAAGATATTAGGTGATAAAAAGAAAGAAGAATTTTATCATGAATTAGGGATTCTATTTTCTGCAGGAGTTGATATCAAATCCTCCTTAGAACTCATTGAGGAGGAGCAAACAAAACTAAAATATAAAAATTTATTCTCAATCATAAAAAATAAAGTGGTAGCAGGTTACTCTCTTTCCGAAGCAATAAGGGAAAGTGGTTGCTTTTCTAACTACGAATATTACAGTATACAAATTGGGGAAGAAACAGGTAAACTTCCGATAGTCCTTAAGGAATTGGCAAGTTTTTACCTTAATAAGATTAAACAAAGTAGGCAAATAGTAAGCGCTCTATCATATCCAGCTTTAGTAATGGCTACTTCTCTGGGAGCTATATTTTTTATGATGAATTTTATAGTTCCCATGTTTGCGGATATATTTAAAAGATTTGGCGGAGATTTACCCTGGATCACGTCTTTTATTCTTCAAATTTCTAATACAATAAGTTCTTATTTTTACGTGTTTATTGTATTTCTAATCATTGCATCTTTCATTGTCATATCTCAAAAAAATAAATTATGGTTTCGCAATTTTATGTCTGTCTTTATTTTAAGTATTCCATTTATAGGAGAGATGGTACGTAAGATATATTTAGCCAGGTTTTGTCACTCTATGACATTATTAATCAGTTCAAAGATACCCTTAATTAGATCTTTATCCCTTGTTAAACAGATGATCGAATTTTATCCACTTGAAGTTTCTTTAGCGAAGATTGAGCAGGATATACTTCATGGAGAGACTCTGCATAGTAGTATGTCAAAATTTAACGTATATCACAAAAGGATGGTTTCATTGATCAAAGTTGGGGAAGAAGTTAATCAACTTGAAATGTTTTTTGAAAAAATAGGAAAACAATATACTGAAGATGTTGAGCACCAAACTGGTATCATTTCAAGTTTAATGGAACCTTTAATGATAATCTTTCTTGGCTTAATAGTCGGAGTTATTCTTATTGCTATGTATCTACCCCTTTTCAAATTAAGTAGTAATTTTGGGTAACATTTTTAATTCTGCGCCAACTTTTTAATTTAATTATCCGCACTACTTAAAATAAAATTAAAAACATTTATTCTCTTGTATTAATCTTAGATAGAATTGTAAGTTTTAAGTACGTGAATAATTTATCAAAATTAAAGCAGATCCTTTTGTTTTTTGTTTTTACATTTGGAATTGTACTTGTCCAAACTCATAAATAAATGATTTTAAAGTGGCTCTTAGGCTTGATTTTTCTGGTACTTATTGGTTCATTGAGTTATCTAATCTATACACAAGATCGGGTTAAAATAGGTGTTGTACGGACAAACGAGGTGCTTGAAAGTTTTAAAGGTGGTCAAAAAGAAAAATTATTATTTGAAAATAAAGTAACCTCATCTCGATTATTGTTGGACTCAATCTACAATTTATACAGATCTGACAGGAAGGGATCAAAAGGTACATTTGTTGAAGACCGAAATATTAAAATTTATCAGCAAAAGGAGAAGGAAGTTGAGATTGAATTAGAGCAGGCTAAGGAAAGAATGGAACTTACAATATTAAATTCTTTCAATTCTTTTATTAGTAAATATGCTGAGGATAAAGATTACGATTTAGTATTGGGCGTTACTGGATTTGGTAATATTTTGTTTGCAAAAAAATATGTGGATGTTACAGAGGATGTAATTGAAAAAATGAACAATGATTTTTATGCAAAATAAACTGTTCTTATTTATTATGTTTTGCTTTTTGATCTCATGCAAGAGAGCAAACTTTGAGAATATTTCTGAAATAAATAACTATTTAAATAATGAGGAAAATGGCCTTTATAAAAGCATTAAACATGATGGGTTGATCTTCTCTCTTAAATATATACCACCTAAACATTTTGCTCTTATCAACAAAACTATTTCTAATGACTCAACTGTAAAATCAGATAGTCTAATTAAACTTTACTCTAATCAGACTTCTTTCATTTTTACGTTTTCACTAGAAGATAATTCCAAAGATGTAATGTATGAGGGTATCTCCAATCAGGAAGAATACAATAGAAGATTGTCATTTATGAATTTTAATTTGCCAGATTCTTTTACTTTAAAAGTTGGCGATAAAGAAACAAAGCCTCTGCTATGTAATTTTGAAAATACTTACAGTTTGACAAATTCACGAAAAGTGAATTTAATTTTTTCGCCTTTTGATAAAAATGACCTTAACAAAACAATAGAAATTTTCTATCATGATGATGTTTTTCTCACAGGAACATCACTATTTAAATTTGATGGAAATGATATAAGTAAAGTAAACCTGCTATAAAATGAAATTATTTAGAAATGTATTGTTCTCCCGTACTTTAACCTTTTCGGTTCTTACAGGATTTTGTCTTAATATTTTTATAATATCTGAGTCGTTTGCGCTCACATCTGGTCCAAAATCACCGGATTTTTCATCGTATCAACCTATTAGTGCTACTGATATGGTCAATACTTTTACAGGTGAATTTTCTTACAGTGTCCCAGTTATTCAAATTCCTGGTCCTGGTGAATCAGGATATTCTCTTTCTTTAAATTATAATTCCGGAGTATCTTCAGAAGAAGAAGCATCCTGGGTTGGCTTAGGATGGAAGCTTTCACCTGGTGTGATTGACAGATCTAAAAGAGGGATACCAGATGACTTTGATGATACAAAATCTATTGATTATTATAATCATAATGATGCCAACTGGTCTTTTTCTGCAAAGAGGAAAATAGGAGCCCAGTTATTTGCAAAGAAAATTGACAATACTGCATTAGATATTGGGTTAGGAACAACCCTTAGATATAACAATAATACAGGTTACTTTCGATCATTTAACCTGGACATGTCTACTCTTGGAATACTTTCAGTGGGTGCAGAATACAGTGCCTCAGGAATAACTTATTCGGCCCAAATTAGTCCTTATGGAATCGCAAAATTTTTTAGAAAATCTAAAGAGAAACGGGATAAAAAAATGGAAAAGGATATTGACAAAATATTAGACGATGATAAGTTAACAAATAATCAAAAAATTAAGCAGCTAAATAAGAAATTAGATTTTAATAAGAAGCGGGAAAAACTAAATAGCAGATTGTATTCCCCAAGTTCTTCATTAGGAGCCTTTTCTTTCTCTGATTTTTCTAAGCCTCCCATCAACCCTAAATATTCTGGTTTCAGTGTTAACGTAGCTAAAACGTTGTCAATTGAACCATCTACTCTTCCTATTGGCTTGTATACTGGTGATTATTATGGTTTTAACATTCAAAAAAATCATACAGTTTCCAGTTTCAATTCTGTGGGATATATGTATTCTGTCAATTCTGCTGATGAACATGTAAAGGATTATTATGTAGAAAAAGGTAATAATATCGGTATAAGAGATTTGTTTCTCGGAATGCCTTTTAATAATGCGGACTTTTTTAACGTGTCATGTGATGGTTTAGGAGGATCTTTTAAATTCAAACATAATAGTATTGGAATATTTTCTCCTGCTAAAATCAAAAACTCTTTGATCCATATCAATTTCGCAAAAGGCTTGGACCTGGGTGCTGATATTGGGGTGAGCATAGATATCGGTGGTGGTGTAACAGATAACATAGTAAGAAAATGGGGTTCAAGTGGTGTCAAGCAATTTGGTACAGAATCAAATGGAAGGTTTGTCTTTTTACATGATTTAGGTGATTATGGAAAAGACAACCTAATGAATAGTAATAATTGTGGAGTTATTGACCTGGAAGTCAAATGTAAAGTGCCCGGTATAAAGAATGCGAAAATTGGGGATGTTTCAACTTCAAAGAATCAAGACGTACTTCCATATGAAAATTATGTTTTTTCAAGAGCTACACCAATTACTTATTCAAAGACCGGAAGCTTGATTGAAAAATTCTCAATTGTAAATGATAAAGGAACAAGGTTTCAATTCAATGAAAATTTGAAAGTTTTCAATGAAGGAAGTCTTCAAGTGTCAGAAGGAGGTTTAGCTGGAACTGTTGACAATAATTATATAATTAATTCTGTTAGCCCAACTTATACTCCTGCTGGACTTATAAATTACTTTAGTGACTTTAAAGATAATGGAGCTAAAAAAACAACTTTTAACAAGGTTGTTGGCGAAATAAATAAAAATCCATACGCGGTTAACTACCTATTAACTGAAATTTTAGATTATGATTATCAAGACATTAACGCTAATGGAGTTGATAATGCTGATTATGGGAGTTGGACTAAATTTGCTTATGAAACTGCCAGTCCTAATTATGAATTCCGGTATCCTTATTCCGGGTTTTTATATGAAGAAAATTCCTATTCAATAAGTGAAGACAATATGGGCCAGGTAAATTTTGGTTCTAAAGAATTAAAGTATTTAAACAAAATTGAGACCAAAACCCATATTGCTTATTTTGTAAACAATGAATCGGTTGCTGCTAATTTTGGAAATGCCGAAGGTGTAGATTTTTTAAATCCATCTAAAGTTGCTCTAAGACTAGACGCACGTGATGCAAGTAATACAAATCCAGCCAGTTGCAGGAGATCCAGGTATTTAGACAAAATTGTTTTGTTTTCAAAAAATAACCTTGCCAAGCCCTTATATACTGTCCGATTTGATTATGGCTATAGTTTATGTTCAAAAACCCCTAATAATTCAAGCAAAACAGGAAAATTAACTTTAAATAAAGTTTGGTTCGAATACGAAGGTGTAAACAATGCAAGAATAGCCCCATATGTTTTTTCTTATAATTATCCATTCTCAAATGAATATTCAGGAATTCTTGGTAAAAGCAAATATCCTGACTTTTTTACGTTGCTAGGGAAATATTCTACTGCAACTCAAAATCCAGATTATAATCCGCATTTATTAGATGCATGGGGTAACATACAATACAAAGGAAATGATCAAAATCGCCTGGATAGGCCTTGGTTAAACCAGGCAAATATGTCTGATGATGATGCTAGACAATTTGACCCCGCGGCATGGCATATGAAACAGATTCAATTACCTTCCGGAGGAAAAATTCTTGTTGAATATGAGCAGAATACATATCGTTTTGTACAAGATAGAGCTGTCTCTGGCATGGCAAGTGTCAATGATTATTATTGGGATAGCGGTGATAAGTCTGGTTACGGAAATATGGATATATATCTAAATCCCGAAGATTTAAATATAAGTTCTACCCAATTAACAAATGAAAGCGCGAATATCATAAGCATGGTTAATAACTGGTTTGAATTTGATGGTAATTCAGCCGGAAGGAAAATTTATTATAAGTTTTTATTTAATCAAGGCAATCTGTTTAGATTAAATAATGTGTTTAAGCCCAGTGGCCAAAGTTCAGAATACATTACAGGATATGGATCATTAATAAAACAGGTTAATAATCAATTGGTTTCTATAACCACTGCTCCTAATACAGGAAAATTATGCCTGAAAATTACTATTGAAGGAAAATTAATTGAAGGATCAGGTACTAAAACAACTTCCCCCAGACAAGCTGCTTATGATTTCTTTTCTACACAGAGAGTAGAATATGGAGATTTAAAGAGTATGAACGGCTTTATGAATACTGATGTTGGCGATTACTACAATGGTAGGGATTCTGACGCAGGGTTTGTAAAAATTGCTAAACGATTAGCTATCATTGGTTTATCTACCACGATAGTTAGTAATTTTGGATTTACAATGGACGGAAAGCTTTTTGATGGACGTTATAGCATTCCTAATCCCGATAATGTTGCAAATACAATGGCTTCAGGAAATAGTGAGGTTAGTCAATCTTATCTAAAACTTCCGCTTTACAGCACAAAAAGAGGAGGTGGAGTTAGAGTAAAACGTTTGTACACATTTGACCAGGGATTAGAACAGGTTACTAATTCTACTGTAAATGATGCCGTATTATACGGAACTGAATACATATATAAAACTTCAGATGGTCTTTGTAGTGGGGTCGCTACCAATGAGCCTGCTGGAATGAGAGAAGAAAACCCGCTTGTTCAATATCTTCCCAAAAAGGAACAAACATTATATTCGAGGTTAACTACTGGTGTTGAAAAAGATAACTCAGAAGGACCTTTAGGTGAAAGTTTGCTTCCGAGCGCTAGCATTGGCTATTCAAGAGTTGTCACAAAAAATATTTATGAAGGGACCTCTTCCAATGGATTTACAGTAAATGAATATTACACTGTAAAAGATTACCCATTTGATATGGGTTATAAAAACATGTCAAATGTTTCAAGCAGACAGACTGAACCTGCAATTACATCAACATCATTAGGAGTAAATTCGCTAAAAGACAAGTTTAGTTTGCCAATTCCTTTTTTCTCTTATTCTGTTGAAAAATATTGGGCAACCCAGGGATTTAGATTTATCATAAATTCTATGCACGGTCAGGCAAAGAAGGTAACTGCATATGGTGGTAAATATTCAAATTTTACTTCAGGAAACACCAGTATATATGATAAATACAAAAATGTATATGTTGTTTCCGGTAAAGAATATTTTTACTACGAGCCTGGGGAGAATGTCAAATTAATAGCTGCTGATGGCACATTTATAAGCAATGTTCCCGGTAAAGAAGTGGACGCCACCATCGAAATAAAGCAAAATTTAGACAGATCAATGAATTTTGGATTGTCAATTAGTATGGATTTAGGTGTAATGCTTCCCCCGCCTCCATACCCTGCTGTGTTTCCGGATATGAGTTATGTAAATAATAGTGCTAGTATAGCTGCGAATACTAAAGTTATAAGGTATCCAACAATTTTAAAGAAAGTGGTAAGCCACCAGGATGGCATATCATCTTCGCAAGAATATCTCGCTTTCGACAAGAGCACCGGTGGTCCTATCCTTTCAAGGACTTCAGATGAGTTCAATGGATTAAATTATACTTTCGATATGCCTGCATACTGGAAGCATAGTGGAATGGGGAAAATAGATGATAATTCTTCAAACCATAATTTGATTGGCGAAAAGACAATGAATTTCCATTTTTATGAACAGCCTGGCGTTGTTGCTAAAATAATTACTTATAACGCAAATAATACATGGAGTTTTGATTATTCTAAACTTTTATCGGCTTCCGCAACTGTTTTTAATAATAATCCAACCATTACAAATAACAAATGGAAACCAATTAGGTCCCATGTGTACAATACAAAGGTTGCTTCCAGAGATGTTATATCACCAGTTAAGACTGACATAAAACAATCCGGTTTGTATCTATCTCCTTCTTCATTTACTCAAACATCTATAGATCAAATATTTGCCAGTTCTTCTGCTGCTAATTGGATAATTACGGATATGATCACTCAGTATTCTAAAAATGGGGATGCCATTGAACAGACTAATGCCTTGAATATTCCTAGCTCCGCACTATATGATACAAAATATGGGTCTTATCCTATTATGGTCTCAAAAAATGCCAATAAAAATTCAGTTTATTTTAACGATTTTGAATCCTATACTGATTTTGCAAACTTTTATCCATTGCAAGGCGGTGATTTTGGAGGTGTCGCCCATTCAGGTTCATTGTCAGCCGCTACTGGGGGGATGGGACTCCTTATTCCAGCTGTGATACAATCTTATGGGAAACATTTAATAAGATTTTGGGCTAGTCTTGAAACAGACAGGTCTTTCGGATTTTCTGGTGCTAATTACGAATTTCCTACACCCATAGTAAATTTTGGTGGAAAAGATTATGGAGCGACAAAGGTAGCCACTAGTGGGGGATGGAATCTATATTCGGTAGTAGTCAATGTATCCAGTTCAAACCATAATCTAACTATAATTACAAATCCAAATGGCGCAACTGGAGTTTATTTTTATGTTGATGATTTAAGGATTGAACCTTTAGCCGCCAGTTCTAAATGTTTCTCATATGATGCATCACAAAGGTTGTCAGCAGAATTTGATGATCAGCATTTTGGAATGTATTATCAGTACAATGCAGAAGGTAAATTGATCAGAAAAATTGCAGAAACTGAAAAGGGTAAAAAGACCTTGATGGAAACTCAATACAATGTAAAACTTCAAAAAAGAGATCAGTAAAGTATGTTATTTGTAATTTCTAGACTTTGGTTTCAAATCAATGATTTATCATTGATATTAAGTTTTTGTTGTAGCTTTTTGAGCTTATCAAATGATGTAAACTGTAAAAAGGTTTTGATTGAGAATTTACATCCTGTCAAATCCAACAATTCTAAATCGAACAAGACTTATCATTTAGAAATGGATATTAGAATGAAAGGTAAATCAACGAATGGAGAAGAAAATTTTGAGAAGATCAAGGTTCTTTCAAATTCACGTTTAAGAATATATGAAAGTTCAAAATTTTCAACTTATTCAGACCTTTCTCAAGTGTATTTTGTTGACCACATGTCGAAGAGTATATTTATTAGTAAGTCAAACAGCAATCTGAAAAACTTTGATCAAAGTGAAATGATACAATCCATTCAGGATTCTCTGGTAAAATATTCCGATGTCTCCCAATGCAGTAAATATAAAGTTCAAAATAAGGTTATTCAATACATAAAACTTCAACCAAATCCTACATATGCACAGGCAAAGCATATTGAGAGCGTTGAATATTTTTGGAATACCAGTGAAAAAAAGCTTGATAGAATTAACATGAACTATCAAATCGGACACGACATAGAATATATGTACACTAACTATTTAGTTGTTGATTTTTTTTCTGATATAAAATTAAAAAATAAAGCCTCCGATTATGTTTTTTCTGGCAAAGGCAAAGTATTGCCTGCATTTGCTAACTATGAAATTGAATATACTGAGTAAAACAATGAATATGAACTACTTTACCAAACTAAACTTCAACCCATTTAATTTTAAATGTTTAGGAATATTTATACTTCTACACATTTTTATTAATCATTCTTATGGGCAAACTGGCTTTACTTATAAAGATTCAAAGCATCAGCTTTTAATCACGGAGCCTTTTACTACATTATCTGCGCCACCTTCAATTATTGTACGCAATATTGCTATGCCTACAAGGCTAAAACTTTTGAGAAGTTTTGTCAAAAAAGCTGAGCTAAAGGTGTCTTTGGAAAAGAAAATTGGCGAGATAATTCCTTTGTCTTCATGTGCAATAGATGTGGAATATAAAATTACGGCAGTTAGAAGTCTTGGAGTATCGGAAGTATTATCAAATGCACAAAAACTTTCGCTTAAAGCAGGAAGCAATGGAGGAACCATTTTTATTGATTTGACTTCCAAAGCATTTTTATCTATACAAACCGATAAAATGGTAAATGGGACTGGATATTTTGATTTCGATGCTCTGAAAATTGAGATAACAAAGATCACAGCTCCTGCATGTTTTTCTTCCTATATAAATTTAATCTCTACTACAGTTAGCATTAATATTGAATATGGAATAGATTTATTAAGTTCTACTGATGCTGAAATAGCTGCCGGAAGTTTGATATTCCCACGTTCAAATCCTGTTAATCCTCCCACCTTAGTCACAACCAAAAATTTGAAATTGACATGGAATTGTAATAAATCAATGATAGACTTTGAATGCCCAAAATATCAAATTCAAATTTTAAAGCTTTATAATTCTGATAAGTTAAATGTTACTGATCCATTAACCATTGATGCAAATCCAGATTGGAATAAAGCGTTAAATATATTTACTGAAAGCAGCCAGACTTCTGTAGAAATAACTTTAGGTGAAGGTCAGGGATATTATGCATGGAGGGTTAGGCCTATTTCAACATTTTATCCCGATGAGGAAAATGGAGATATATATAATGATCAGGCTTTTTCCAAGTGGCCTTATGAACTCGTGTATATGAATACGCCTACAATTCCAATTACGAGTTCTGCTGAAGGTGTTTTTAATGTAACTGGCAATACAGCAGTTAACAAGTATATATTTTATTTTAAAGACCCTGATGATCAACGTAATTACACTTATTCCAGGACTTTTTCGGAAGGCAATAAGGCCAAGGAAATTTTGACTTATGCCAATGGTTTATTGCAGGTACAACAGCAGCAAACTTATATACCATCCCTAAAAAGCAGATTGGTTTCACAAACGCTTTATGATAATTTAGGTAGACCAGCATTAGTAAGCTTACCATTGCCAACAAACTTTGCAACAACAGCTAATCCAGCAGTCAGCGCAGATGATAAGTTGTATGCATATGAAAATAGAGTTTTAAAAACTACATCAGGGGGTCTATATACTTTAGCAAACTTTGATGCAGACAATAAAATTCTAAATCCAGATGTTGTTTCAAGTTCCGCTAGTAATAAGGATAAAACTTTAGACAACTACTCAGCTTATTATTCAAATAATAATACAGATATTAATGTTCCTAGTGCGGATCAGTACACTTTTTCGAGGACATTATATGATAATGACCCGAGTGGCAGAGTAAAAGAACAATCTAGTCCCGGATTAGCCCATTCTATAAATACAGATATAAATAACCGTAAAGCGACAGTTCGTACAGAATATGCAACTGCAACTAAAGCCGAACTGGTTAGACTCCTAGGTAAGGAAGCACCACTTTCAGAAAAGGTGCTAAAAACAATCACAACTGATCAAAACAATGTAAAATCTGCTACATATACTAATTCAGTAGGAAAAGTTATTATTACCTGTCTGATTTTTGACAATAACTCCAACAACCTTGCTAATCTGGATGAGTATAAAGGCGGTGTTGTAGGAACAGGCGAGATCAACTCTCTTCCAAATGCTGATATAAATAAAAATGCACCTGCTCCGGTTGTCCTTACAGATGTAATTACGGTAAATAAAAAGGACGAATTAGGATTGATAGCTTCTAAAAGAATTGTTTTGACTCAACAACAAGACCTTTCAGTTAGTTATACTTTTGGTACTAAAGCTTTAAGTGGTTGTGATGTTCCAGGTAACCCTTGTAAATACGATCTTCACGTTTATATCAAAGACGTAAATGATCCTACAAAATCAACCTATTTAATTCAGGGAATAGACGCTTCTACTTGTAATCCTTGTACCAGTAAAGTGAACCTGATGCCAGGAACATATGTAATTGAAAAAATTCTAAGACCTGTGGCAGCAGTTGCTGTAGCTACGGCTGACGGGAAATCGAATGATTTTATGGAAATCATTGGATTATTTAAAACAAAATTAGCTGAAGTTAAATGTCCAGAGCAAGCTCCTGACTATTACATGTGGCTAACATCATTTGTTCACTATTTTAATGCATTTAAAGCTCAGGATAATGCTTCAGTAACTCCCGCTTGTAGTGGTATTACACAATCCCTTCAACCATTTTTGGATAAGTTCCAGATAACTTTAAATGCATATAATGATGTGAAAAAAATTACCCTGAATTATGATGCAAGTACCACCTATGGAGGAAGTATAAATCGCCCACCTCTGCCAAATTCTGGTCCAACTGGTTACACTTCTGGCTTAAGTTGTGCCATTTTTGATGCAAGTGCTGCCATAAATTATAATACGCTTTTTACTAAGGGGTTTGTTATAAATAGTAAAAGCGTAACTACTGATTATATGAATGCTATTAATAGCCTTACTATTTTTCCGGGATGTTGTGAGGCGATGACAGTACCTATCAAGTATGTGCCTCCAGTATTGATGCCTACAGAAGATCAGTTAAAAACGTCAAGAAATAATACAGCAAAAACAATAAATTATAATTTTTTCTCTTCTACCTCAACCACTACCAGTTTTCCTGACCTGGAAGGATATGCGTTGTCTCTTTTGGCCGATTATGATGTAGATCCTTCAGCAGTAGTTTTTAAAGATTTGGTGCAGCCTACTTATGATAATGCACCAAATACTTTTAGAAAAATGTCTTATAATAATTATTTACTTGAGGTAAAGAAAAGAATTCCAATTGGAACATATGGCGGTTTGTATGAAACAAATGGAGACTTAAAAATATATGTTAAATATTTTTATTCTAAAATGATGGGCTTTCTTCCTGGAGATTTTAATAATCTGGCAAACAGGATGTTATACGATAAATATGATGCTTCAAATCCTAAAGAAGTATTAAAATCCGGAGAGGCAAATACCAATATTACTCCATTTATAAATGATCCAAAATGTGTGGATAACACTCCTCCTACATCTGTTAATATTTCGACGGTTATTAACGCATCTGGTGCGCCTTTGGCAGGTTATACAGTTAAATCTCCGGAATATAAACTGGCAAAATATTACAGGTCTATTGGCTATGCTGATTCATATACTTTCAATACAGGAACTAAAATTCCACAATATAATTGTATAGCCTGTCAGGATGTTTTGATCCCGACAGTAAATGGTTCAGTCACCACCTTCGCTCCAAAAGGACCTTACTTAGCAACAGATATTGAATACCAGATATGCCAGGAATATTATAAGAGGGGACAACAAAATGCCAATATTTGTTCTCAATACCAATGGCAGCCAGTATTTAATTGCTGGAACCAAATTGTAAACCAAATGGTAATGGACCTTGCAGAAGCAGTTAGATTTTCCGAAGGTAGCGATCAATCTAAAATTCAGGATGCAGTTGCTGAGCAGGATGGAAATTCTGAGGATTCTGACGGACAATTTGATGATGCCTTGCCTAAAAGTAAATTTTTACGCTGGATTCTTAAGATATCTGGTGTTCTTGATGTAAGTGATCTAGCGAGAGATTCTGATAATGGCTCGATGGTTGCGGCTAATTCACCTCCTAAAGATATAATTCCTGAATGCAAAGTCTCCACTTTCCTTGGATGTACAGGATACAAGTTTGCAAGAATTATCTCAACCTCAACTCCCCTGGCTTTACCAGGTGACGAAGATTATAATACTGGTGTTTTTTCTAAACCACGTTTAAATACTGATGTTAGTAAAAGTAGGTTCGCTTCGAAATTTGGTACAGGAACTACTGCTGACGGTCCATTTTATAACTGGGGTGCATTAGCTTACAGGCAGATTAATCCAGCCGCAGATGGAACAGCCGGATGTGATTATTTGTACATGAACAGCCTATTTCCTTATATAAAACACCCCTGGTACGCATTTAAATATTTCGAATACCCATATGAAGGCCTGGATAAAAGTCTTGAGAATTCTGTTTGCTATTCCGATCCTAATGATTGTTTTATATCGCAAGGTGGTGTTCAGGTAAAAGTTCCTTGTTGCTTGAATAGTACTGCAATTAATTCATCAGTAAACTGGACAACTGGAAGCACTTCTTACGGAAAATTTACACAGCCTATAAATACTATATTAACCAATAACTCATTCTGTAAAAGAGTAAGTATAATTGATGAAGTTGTTGTTGGACTTAACAGTCCATTAAATAATTACACAGATGCCAACCTATCTGCTACTGATCCTAATTCTAAGGCAAAACTTGTAGTAGCAAATTTTGATGGAAAAGGTCAGTTCTTGTGTCGCTACACTAAAAATGAATGGAATAGTGGCCAGCGGTATGGCTTCTATGAGATGATAAAGAATAAAAATTTCGCTACTGTAAGAGTAGATCCATATCCTTTAAGTGATGCAACTGCAACTACAGACTTCGCAAACAAACTTCCTGCTTTCGACCCTACATGTGGTACTTCTTCTATTAGTAAGCTCGGATTAACAGCTGGCGAACAACAAGATTGGTTTTCATGGATCAACCAAACTAATACCGCTTCTAAGTTCCCTTCCCGTGTGGAATTTGAACTAATGAAAAAACAGAAATCATGTGAATCGACCTGTTTTGGTAGAAAGGCAGCCTTTAGAATTGAATTAGAAAAACATTTTACGAAAAATGGGTATAAAGTTGGGGCTTGTGTTCCCGGAAAAAATGCTGACCCCGCTCAATATATTGATCCAACGGACCTTGATGCAATGACAGAAAGTTTTTACAAAGACCAATGTTTGCCTCTATGTAAAATGTCTTCATATCGTGTCAATTCAGAAAGTGCACGTTACTTTAATGCAGCAAGAGAATTTACTAAAAGCTCTTCCACCTATCCACCTGTAACTTATGTTGCGCCACCAGATAATTCTGATAAATGTTCTCCGTATGGTTCTGCCTTAAGGCCACCTGCAACATCTCAGGAATGTGCAGCATTTGTATCGGACAATAGTCAGTTAGGTTCCAGTACTACCGCATTTACAATCGAATATGGAATGGGGGATAATGCCTGTAATACGGCTAATCCTGGAACAGTAATTCAAAGACCATCAGGAATGACTGCCCCTGCCGCACCGGCTGTAGCATTAGGAGCCATATATGATTTTTCAAATTTATATGGTACAGACCCTTCGGCTGCTACTAAGGTTAAAAATTGTGAATTAAAGAAAACCAATATTGTATTCAACTTTGAAGGTTTTGATTTTAATCCTATCAATCCTTATAACGGGACTCTTACTGCAAACAACAGTTTGAACCTCAATATAATTGCTCCAGCGTGTAGTAGTGGTACCTGGGTTCAACAGGACATGAGTACCTACATAGGTAACCCAAATTTTTCTCCACCAAGCGCCAACAAAGGAGGATTACCTGTTAATATAGCAACTGACCTTCAGGATAAGTATAAAACCGAAGCAGAGAAGCCCAAAAGCCAGACTCAGCAGTTGAAATTTGTAACTCCAGCGCAATAACCTAAGCCAAACAGAACCTTACCTCAAGAAGCCATGAGATTAACATTAAATACTTTTAATTTAAAGATTAAGCAAACTACTTTCAGGATTTTTTCCCTATTGTTTGTTTTAATTTTGTTACACCAAACCAAAGATGCAAATTCTCAGGCATGTAGTGTAACTGATAAAACGTTTGCTATTGCTGTTAAGGCGCAATATCCTGCTTGTGTAGATGTTAGTAATAACATAATTCCTGCTCAAGCTGCATTAATTACTGATTTATATATTTCTGGCGCAATAACTTGTATAAAGGATGCAGATATTCAGTTATTTAATAAGTTAACTAGTTTTAGTTGTAAGAATGCTACATTTATAAAAACACCAACTTTTCCCAACAGTGTTCAGACGATATTCCTTGAAGAATGTCCAAACCTTACTTCAATACCAACATTACCCCCAACTTTATATTATTTAATAATTCAAATTGCTGACAATCTTACCACTTTACCTTCAACACTTCCAAATACAGTTATACAACTTCAAACTTATAGAACTTCATTAAACCAATTACCTACATTAGGCACAAACCTAACTCATTTAAATGTATTAAGTGGAAAACTAACAAGTTTACCTATATTACCCGCTTCACTTAAATTTCTTGATTGCGATAATAACCTAATCACAAACTTTGATTTTTCAACAGTTCCTAACTTACTAAGCTTAGCTATTTCACACAATTCATATAATACAGTTAACCTAAATAATTTAACTAAATTAACTACGCTTCAATTAGGGGGTAGATTATCAAATGCCATAACTGATTATATACCTCCTACGGTAACTAATCTTGAAATTACTTCTGCAAAACTAGATCCTTGTTTGGTTTTCCCACCAAACCTTCAAGAATTACGAATTTATGGAGGAGACATTAAAATTTTCCCAAAAATACCTGAAAGTGTTTTTGTATTAACGATCCATGATGTTATCAATTTAACATCTATACCTAATATACCTTCAGCATTAACTACTTTCGAGCTTTGGGGATTAAATGACTTTAAATATCTCCAAAATTTTAAAAGCTCAAAGCCTTTATATTTTAATATTTATTTGTGTAACAATTTAAAATATTTATCTCTTGATCCTTCTTTGACGTTTAGTTCAACACCTACTATAAATAACAATACAGGTTTAAAATATATATCGAGTTTACCTCTAAATATGTCCTCCATTGAACTTATAGGAAATACAGCTCTTAAATATCTACCGCAATTACCAGATAATTTAACCTCCTTAAATCTTACAGGTACACCTAACATTACCTGTCTTCCAAACAAACCTACTGGATTAGCTACCTCCTTACAGATATGTACATCTCCAGTACCAGATAATGAGCAGGGGGTACTTAAGGAAATATATGATAATATCTATGTTGTAAATAAAACAACAGATTACGCACCTGAGTCGGATTATTATAATAGCATTACTCAGACCTTTAATTATAAAGACAATGATGATTGCAATGGTGTTGGAACATTTGGGTGGGCAATGACAAAATCTAACCTTGCTATGACAAGCAAGAACTATATTGTATTTGACTTTCCAAATAATACCTCCCAAGTAGTTTTTATTAATATTAATTACAAGGCCTATATTAGAACTAAGTTAATTTATATTGACGGTTCAAGTGTTCAAGGTTACAATTATTCTTTAAATCCAAGAATTCAATTTTCATGCAATGGAGGAGGATTTTTTCAAAGACTTGATGGCATAATTTCTGACAATGTTAAAATGAAAGGGATTGGATTATTAGAATCCGGAGGCCAGATAAGATGTAATAATGTGATGGAGTTCGATCATGTATTTTTTGCAACCAGAACATCAAATGCTGGCCCCCTTTTAACAGGAACTGGGCCTGTCTATTTTAAGAATTGTGCTTTTGGAAATGATCATACTGGTTCAATTATAACTTCAAGTTATACTAATGGTGTATATAATAATGAAGTAAAGACAACAACTCTGCCATTTGGACCTAAAACTCTTTTTGAGGGATGCAAATTTTACGGGCACTATATTTCGGCACTCGGATCAAACAATACTGTTTCAACAAAGGAAAACAATCTTATAAATCGCAGTTACTTTTATAACAACGCTAAAAATATTAATTACCCTGGCTATTTCACAGATATAGTCGGTATTAATTCTAATACTGGATTGTTAGAGGGTTACACAAACAACATTTCTACATCAAGAGTTGAAATTTACAGGGCATCTGGAACTCTTAATAATAATGTGGTGGAATATATGGGTTATGCCATTATTGATAAAAATCGTACTACAACTAAAAATGTAAATGGAACTAATGTTCCTTGTTATTATTGGACTTATGATCCTGCTAAGGCGGATGTCTATAATAATCAAACTGTAACAAATAAGGTTTTACAAAACAATACTTATTATACTGCTGTATCCTCTACTGATTTGACATCAGGTGAATTTTCTCCTCCATATCTTTTCACTTGCACAATCAACGCATTATCACCCACCCAAATTTGCAAGAATGCAGCACCCTTAGCATTAAGCGGTTCTTTTAATAGTTATGTGTTGGGTAATGGAGTTGAAAAAGTTAATGCATCAACTTTTCAGTTCAATCCTGCCCAGATAAATTCTTGTGGCACACCAGTATGCACCGTTACAGTGGCAAATTTATGTGGGGCTACTACCACAGTTACTGTCTTGCCTATTCCTGAACCTACATTTACAACTACAAACAGTAATTGTTACAAGGATTTGGGTGGATTAAAATTAAGCACTCCTACAGAACTGGGAATTACCAGTACACCGGCTTTTCCATTTGCTGCAATAAGTAACATAAGCAGCAATCCCAAAACTTATGATTACACCAGCTTACGTGGAGGAACTACATTCAATTTAAGTCTGGTTAGGACAATTTCTACAGGTGTAACCTGTACAACTACCAACAATAATGTAAAAGTTAACCTCACCAGTGCTGTTCCGGTTTTAAACTCACCAAAAGGTATAAACATCCCACGTCCTTGCGGATCTGATATAACACCGGCAAATGCTACTCCAACATTTACAAATAAGCTCAAAGTAAATTTGCAATTAACTCTGCCTGCTGATGTGCCCACCCAGACATTCAGGTACTCAATTTTCAATTTTAATAAACAAGCTTTTGAAACTTTGCCTTGTACCAATAAAGATGCTTTGGCCCGTTGCCAGGGTGTGGCTTTAAACACATTCAATGACTTACCTGCATTGGCTTTGGGTAGCTATGAACTAAGAACCTATGCTTCAGAAAATTTAAACTTGTCAAATACAGAATGTTTTAACAATATTCCTTTCACCGTAGGATATCTGACAGGTAAAATTGATAATATTTCATTGAATGTAGTAATGAAGAGTATAGACCCTTTGTTACCCGCAGATGTTACTACTGAATTGCGCCAGCAAACAGGCCCAATTCCTTTTCCGAGTTCAGAATATTGTGATATTACCAAATTATACATTCATTCTAATTTTTCTATTGATGGAAATAGTGTTTTAGATGCTACAAACTTTAGTAATATTATTACCCTATATAAATGGAATGGGACAGCTTACGCAAAAGTTGTTGATGCTGATGCCGCTGGTAATTTTGATGTAACTGCTTTGCAGAGCGCGGGTGCAATTTTTGCCCGTTATAAAATATCTAGTTTCAGTACTACATATGGTTGTCTGGGCGAATCATATTTTGAGATCGCGCCTTCATTTACCACACGCACCAGCTTGGAAGTAATTCACCAATCCTGTGCCAATGTTAATTCAGGGAGGGTAAATATGCACCTTACCAACAGTACTGCTAAAGATGTAAAATATAATCTTAAAGGTACTGGCACTAGTACTGTGAACATTACTTCAGACAAATCTATATTTACCAATTTAGCACCAGGAGATTATATTCTCACAGCCAGAGCCTACAATGGTTCATATTTTTGCAAACGCAATACTGTTAAAATCCTCGCCTACAATCAGGGAAGCCAGTTATACCCTAATTTGTCCAACAATGAAACTCGTCTCTTACAAGAAGTAGGGACTACCGGTCAGGTTCAGAATGAATTACCATATACACGAACTAATCTAACTACAAAATTTGCAAATGGTCAGCTTTTCAATTATTGCAGTTCTATAACTGCAGTTTGTAGCACAGGATATTTTCCTGTGAGAGTTGTCTGGGAAAAATATGAACTTGTAAATAATGTTCCTACAAACGTAGTGGTGACTACAACACCTTATACACCACCTGGTGGAAAACCTACCTCAAAAGTAACTGTAGCCTCAACTCCAGCAGCTGCACCCCAGTATAAGTGGGTTCAAAAATTTACTGATGTATTAAAGCCTGTCGTGGGCATGGTTGCCTCTCCCTCATATCTGGCTGTAATGCAATCTAATTTTACTCCTTCCACTCCCGGTAAATACAGGATCAGGTTTTTTAACCCGATATGTAGTACAGGAACGTTGCCATACACAGAATATACTGCAGCACAGCTAACCTTTGATATAACCAAACCAATGCACAATTATACAATTTGCTATAATTGGAAGCATGGTAAAGATATAGGTGACCCAGATCCATCTAAAGCCCCATATGGATCAAATTTAGGAGATGTAGCTCCAACAGCCCAGGCAATTGCTATCCTTGAAGAAAAGGCCCTGGAGTGTAAGAAAATCAAGCTAAGCAATGCTAAATCAATCACAGTTGATTGTGCTAACCCCAACTATCTGAATGATAAATTAACAGTTGGTTATACAGAAAGCCAATACCATTATACCTTGTACTATTATGATAGGGCAGGGAATCTGGTGAGTACAGTTCCTCCGAAAGCTGTAGAAGATTATTTGCAAACAAAACAGGCAATTTCTGAAACAACCTATCCTGATTATAAACTTCCAACCAATTACAACTACAACAGTCTTGCACAACTTACTTCCCAAAATTCTCCTGATGCCGGAACAACAAACTTTGCTTACAATGCTGTAGGCCAGCTACGTTTCTCACAAAGTGACAAACAGGCCGATGCTACAGATCCTGAAAACATCAATAGTGGCGTTGCGAATAAAACACGTTATACCTATACCAATTACGATAATTTAGGACGGCCGATAGATACAGGCGAAGAAGCAACTACAACTGCTGAAAGCGGAAACAGTTTTATCAGCTCTTTTACAACAAAAGCAGCGAACAACTACACTCCAGTTGCAAGTGTTCAGCAAACAAAATCTGTTTACTCTACACCTCATGATAAGGTAACTTATTTCGGAAGCCCACAGAGAAACCTGAATAATAGGATTAGTTACTCAACCTTTGCAAATCCTAATAACGCGTTAAGCAGTACGGTTTACAGTTACGATCCACATGGAAATGTTGAATGGATGGTCAATATATTACCTGGTATTGGAAAACAATATATATCCTATGAGTATGACCTGATCAGCAATAAGGTTACCAAAGTAAAAGTAAATGAAAACAGGGCCGATCGTTTTTACATGCGGTATTTTTACGACGAGGACAATCGAATAACGAAAGTTGAATCCTCAAGGGATAATATTATTTGGGATACTGACGCCCGATATGATTATTACATTCACGGCCCTTTAAGAACCCTTAAAATGGGCCATGATAATTTGCAGAAAATGGATTATACCTATACGCTATTGGGTTGGCTGAAAGGGATAAACAATCCATACGTGACTTCGGCAGATTTTCAGGCAGAACAGACTGCCAGCGGTGAGAAGTTCCTTCCGGATCTATATGCATCTGCTTTAAACTATCACAAAAATGACTTCAACAGATCAGTTGGAGGTAACAAGATTTTCCAGGATGGTTTGGAATACAATACTGCTACTACAACCTCTGGTACAGCAACAACCAATAATTTTACCAGACAATTATTTAATGGAAATATATCAGGTTGGGTACAAAGATTTGCTGCTGCACCAAATTTCTATGAAAACGTTTTAAGCTACCAGACTTTTATTTATGACAAATTAAACAGGTTGAAAGAAGGCCGGTATTATGCCCCTTCTACAACTAGTCCACCTACAGCTGGTGTATCTCCAACCATAATTTCTGGCAAAAATGCTGCTATGGACGCTAGCAACAGCTACTTCAATAGTTACAAATATGATCAAAATGGAAATATCAAAGGCCTGACAAGATTTTCAGTGTCCGGTTCAAAGTTTGATGGCTTAGTTTACAGTTACAATACTAAATTGGAGGTGGGTGTTGATAAATTAGTGAATAACAAATTAAGGGCTGTTACAGATAATGGAACAACACTGGCTGCTGATGGAAGCGTAGATATTCTATCTCAATCAAACGCCGACAATTATGTTTATGATAAGGCCGGAAATCTTATTTCAGATCTACAAGACAATGCCAAAATAAGATGGAATGCCTATGGCAAAGTTTATGAAGTAACAAAAACAGGTACTACACCAATGCAAATCAGATATCTCTATGACGCCTCTGGAAACAGGGTCGTGAAAGAGGTAAATGAGAATCCTGGTACAGGAACTATCCCCACAAGATTACCCGGAGGCACAGGCACTTATACTGCAAATGGCATAACTTATACACTTGCAGGGAGTGGCGTTACTATGGAATACTACTTAAGAGATGCCCAGGGAAATGTAATGGCATTGTTAGGCAGGGAACATTACAAACACCCTACAATTACAGGTGCTTACATTGCTACTCTATATTTGAAAGATTTGTATATCTACGGATCTGACAGGATAGGAACGGTACACTATGCTGCTAATAAAGTTGTACTGGCCAAGTCTGATATTTTTGCCCTGGCTGATTTTGACAAAGTAGCATTTGATTTAGATCCGATCTTACAGAAATGTGAACCATTTACTTATGCAAGTGTCACAAGTGCAATGATATATCCTAAAACATTCAACAGTACGACCGGTACTTTTACGGCTCTTCCAACTATAACAGATATTAATTCAGGCTACTATCCTGTATTAACAAATTTCAATTCGACTACTAATACCATCAAGCATGTTAGTGCTGGCGCCAATCCAGTTACAAAATCTGCAGAATTATTTGTGATGGAAAGAAGTATCTATGACAATAGCGTACCTCCAAAAGAGAAAACCTTAAAAGTTGTTACAACTGCTGATAATCAAATTGTGAATGGAAATAGCAATGGAGTAATTGTTAAGGATTATGGAATAGTTAATTCAGGTGCAGGAAACGACAGAGATTTATTTGGTTATAGAGATCAATCTTTAATTGTACCCGTTTTTGGTGAAAAAAATAGATATTCAATCCTTTCACCCATGAGTGAAACTATCAATAATTATAATTCAATTAATGATAGAGGATTTAATGAGTCAAAATCGGTAGTGGGAATGAGCTCCTTACCTTATCCATTTCCGTTCTATTTTGTAGGAACTAATTGTGGTACAACTACTGCTATTCAGGATAACACAAAGAAACAAGTTAGATGGTATATAAGTAGGGTTACTTTTCCTAACTATTGGACAGATGAAAACTCTGTAAGTAATGTTTATGAAATAACATTAACAGCTCAAACTGGTAATGGCAATTTGGATCTTAAAACTGCTGGTGTAAGAGGCCTTACAGCCAACACTAATATCCCTGCATTTTCGCAGGTTGATATGACATTATCTTCTGATTTAAATCAGATGTATGTTTTAAATACAAATTTTAACAAACCAGCAACTCCAACTGATAGCAAAAGAAAAGGGCTGTCTCTTTGGGCAATTAATGTAGATGGTACTGCCAGTACTCAGGTTACGCTGCATTCTACTTTGAGTAGTTTGTTTACACTTCCTGATAAAACATTTATGGAGCTTGCTCCAGGCGGTAGGTTTATGGCTATATCTGTAACCACCAGTGAAGCAGGAGTTAGTCCTGTAACAGGAGCCGTTTATCTGGTTGACTTATTTAACCCAACAGCAGCACCTGTTACGCTGAGAACAACTCCGGTAGCCTATCATTTACGCACATCAAATGGCTATTTGTATGCTGATGGAACTGCATATAAGGTAAGTGGCTTTGGTTTGGTGGCTGATGCTACCAAGAACCTGGCTGATGCCAATGTTATTTGGGGTAAAGCACCAGTCGTTTTGGATTACCCTCTAGCTCAACCTGCGAATAAGACTGTTGCAAGAGCTACGGGCAATAAATTCTATGAGATCAAAGACCACCTCGGCAACGTTCATGCTACTTTTAATGATGAGATGACGGTAACAGGCACAGGAACTACCGCCACGGCAAAAGCCACCATCAAAGGCATGACAGATTACCTGCCATTTGGTATGACTATGCCAGGACGTAATTTTGAAAATGTTGCTTACAAATATGGCTATAACGGGAAAGAAAAGGATAAACAGGGCATGGGTGGAGGAGGATCTACCTATGACTATGGATTCAGAATTTATAATCCTCAAATTGCTAAGTTCTTGAGTGTTGACCCTTTGTCGAAAACTTATCCTATGTTAACTCCATATCAATTTGCTAGTAATACCCCAATTCAGGCTGTTGATTTAGATGGTTTAGAAGCTGCAGTAACTGTTGTATTACAAAGGGGTAACGAATCTCAAGTTCAAATTGAATCCTATTATGATTTAGAAGGAAAAATGGAGCAACAAAACCTTAGAGATAGGTTTCCAGAAATTCCACAGGGAAATAATGAACATGTAGTAGTACTGGTTAATGAGAAGGGTAAATATTTGGATCATTCTTCAATGAATGAAATAGTAGTAATGGATAATGGAAGTTTCAATTTGGAAAAGGGTTTAAAGAAATTGGATGGTTTATATATAAGTCTTCAAGGCACTGAAAAGTTTAAGGCAGGGGGAATGGGTGCATCTGCTAAACTTTCACTAGGCTTAGTAAGCTTAACGTTAAGAGGAGAGACTTACGGTACTAATGAAAATAATGCTGGAGCAGGCGGTAGTGTAGAATTTGGATTTTCAGGTTGGTTGGCATTGTCGAATGGAAAGTTCAAAAATACTTTAGATGAAGGTTTAGGATTGGATTTATTTGGTTATACGTATTTAAAAGATGGTGGTGTTCCCATGGCTGGTTATAGCAGATTTAACAAAACTAATTTTGATGCATCAGCAACATTAGGTTTAGGTAGGACCGGACTTAAAGCAGAATATTCTTATGATAGCGATGGAAATTCAACCTACAGGGTTGGACCAAGTATTGGGTTGAATATTAATAAATTTCAATATGGTGGTCTCAAGTCTGCGAGTAATAGTGTTAAAGGAGGGGATAGTGGTAAACTTGGTTTCAGATATTATACAAAAACAGTAACTATTCCAGGACAATGATTAATAGACAATTAAAATATTTCGGATTGTTTTTGTCCAGTTTAGCTTTATTTTTCTTATACCACCTGGCTTTTCAAGTAAATCAAGTTTATGATCTTAAGGGTAAGGGAGGTACTATAAAGGGAGTTGTTGATTCCATATATTCATTTTCAACAACAGATTCAGAAGGAGTTATATATTTGATATCATACACTATAAGTAATCAAACTTATTCAATTAAAAATGAATTTATGCAAATGGATAATAGGTATTTAATTGATGATTCAGTTGAAATTATTTATGACAAACTAGATCCGTCTATAGCCCGAATAAATTCAAAAATTGAAAATGCATACCCCATATATCTACTACTTGGAGCAATAGTAATTTGTTTAAGCTTAAGTTATGTATTATTTTTCAAGCAAATCTTAATCTATCGGTTGGCATCTAAATTTCCTAGTAGTGATGAACATTATTAGTCCCCAGCTGGCGCGGGTTTGTAACCCGTGTCCGCATGAAGTTGAGGCATGAATGCACTTAGCGGGATTCAATAATCTTTTAGGAGTTCCTGTATTATTTATCCAGTTAGCGCAGGTTTGCAACCCGTGTCCGCTTGAGCAAGAGCTTGCATTATAATGTGACCATTTACAATAAACTATCACAACCTTCTTGGTATTTATTCTATTTTTGTAATTAGAATTAAGTAAATGAAAAATAGATTTTTAACGAAAAAAGTCAAAGCTTTTACACTTACTGAGCTTTTGGTTGTATTGGTTATTGTGGGTATCCTTGTACTGCTTGCGCTGCCAAATTTAATGCCCCTTATTTCTAAGGCTAAAAGCACAGAGGCAAAAGTGCAGTTGGAATTTTTATACACACAGGAGAAGAATTACTTTTTTGAACATTCAAAGTACAGCAATAACTTAGAGGACATTGGATTTATACAGGAAAAGCTGGTAAGCGAAGAAGGAAGGGCAAATTATAGAATAGAAATCGCTACATCTGCCCAAACAACATTTCTGGCTAAAGCCACTTCAGTTACCGATTTTGATGGAGACGGAACTTTTAATGTTTGGGAAATAGACCAGGACAAAAATCTCAAGGAAACAATAAAGGATTAGTGTTTTGCACTTATTTTTTTTAATATCCGGCATTATAATACTTTTCCTCATCGCCATTGAAGATTTTAGGTTCAGGGCAGTGTCCTGGTGGTTGTTTCCCTTGTTGTTTCTGATACTATCAGCTCAAATAATTTATTCAATCCATTGGCTTAACTGGTTGCAGATTTTATTCGTAAACCTGGTATTTGTTGTCCTTCAACTTTTACTGGTTACCTGCTATTTTTCACTAAAATTCAGGCGTTGGACCCTCATTACCACTGAACTTTTAGGGTTGGGAGATATTTTATTTCTGTTATGTCTCGGTGGGGCCATGGCAACTCCCTTTTATGTACTTTTTTATATAGTCAGTTTGGTTTTATCTCTTGTCCTGGTAATTATATTGCCTTTTTTAAAAAGAAATGGAATTCCCTTGGCAGGTCTGCAAGCGTTATTTTTTATTGTTTTGTTGTTAATCTCCTTTTTTAAATCATACGATCTTGCAGATGAAACACAATTGTTTCGGTTATTTCCAGCTTCTCTATTTAGTTGATAATGTTTTAATTATCTTGATTACCAAACACGAAAGATGCTTCAAGATTTTATCCCACGAACCGAAGTTTTGCAAATTATTACTGCAGACCAGGCATGGCACTATAAAATAATTCCTAAAGAGAAAAGTCCGAAATTATTCAGTTTCTATATAGACAAAAGTTCTGATAGACAATCTACTCTGGATGAGTTGGAGATTTTATTCGGCATATCTGTTGAATTGTATCCGGAAGACTCTGAAGTATTAAGTAAAGCCTTGAGAATGCATTATCGCCAGGCAGAATCAAGAATAGAAAGTCAGAACCAAAATGAATATAAGGGCGATTCGGATAATTTTCTCTCTAATCTGATTGCTGAGGCCAAAAAATTAAGAAGTAGCGACATCCATATAGAAACCTATGAGGCTAAATGTAGGGTAAGAATAAGGATAGATGGCCTTATGGTTGAACGCTACAAGCTGGACAAAGCAGACTATCCTACTTTGGTAAATAAGATTAAAATTATGGCCAATCTTGATATCGCAGAAAAGCGATTGCCACAGGATGGTCGTATTTTCTTCTCCTATCAAAATATAAAATTTGACATTAGGGTTTCTGTATTGCCAACTCTTCATGGAGAAAAAGTTGTTTTAAGACTATTAAGTAACGATTCATCTAATCTTGATATCAATAAGGTTGGGTTTTCTAAATTTGATTTAGAGAACTATTTGGAAGGAATAAAACGCCCAAACGGAATTTTGCTTATAAGCGGGCCAACTGGTTCTGGCAAGACGACCACACTTTACTCTACGCTTAAATTATTAAACAAGGAATCGAGAAATATACTTACCATAGAGGATCCTATTGAATACACCTTGGAAGGTGTAAATCAGGTTCAGTTGAAGGAGAGCATTGGGCTTACATTTGGAAGTGCATTGAGAACTTTTTTGCGGCAGGACCCTGACATTATTATGGTCGGAGAAATTAGGGACCCGGACACAGCTAATATGGCTATCAGAGCAGCATTGACCGGCCACCTTGTTCTGTCAACCATCCATACAAATTCTGCCTGGGGTACAATTTCCAGGTTGATTGATATGGGAATTCCACCTTTTTTAGTCGCAAATACTTTAAACACAAGTGTGGCCCAAAGATTAATTCGATTACTATGTCCTCATTGTGCTGAAAAGGAAGAGTTCTCAGAAAAATTATATCCCCGTCAATTTAAACCTTACAGAATTGTGAATTATCATTTTCTTCCTAAAGGTTGCGACCACTGTTACTATACAGGTTACAAAGGAAGAAAGGCTGTATATGAGGTTATTCCGATAGATTTTGATTTGGCGAATTGTATAAAAAACGGCATTTTCGATGTCGCAAAACTTCTTGCGGACCGTGGAATAAAAACATTGGCAGAAAATTCTTTTGAATTATTTGAAAATGGTAGCACCAGTCTGGAAGAAATTTACTCACTTCTGTTAAATGATTAATAGTTAAATAGTGGATATTTTATGTTACCCTTTTAAGCAATTGGTATTGAGAACAAAATTTATTAAATTTGACACCCAACTCTATCCAAACTTGACTTTTACGGATTATTTTATCCTGTTTTATCGCTACATTTCTTGCAAAAAAGCAATCGGGATATTAATACTTCTTGTTATTATATTTAGTAGCAATAATAAAATTTTTGCCCAAACTCAGGTAGATACTTCAGATGTTATATTAGGTTCAGAACAAGACCGATTCTTGATTCTTGAAAAAAAATTAAGAAGACTCTCAAAAAATGAAGTTCCTGGCTTAAAGGACGTTGTAGATTTCTCGGTATCAGGCGTGTCCATACAGGAATTCCTTCGTGGATTAGCCGAATCAAATAACCTGAATATTAGTGTAGATCCATCATTATCAATAAGAATTGTTAATAATTTTACCAATGAGCGCGTTTTAAATATTCTGATATTTCTATGTAAAGAGTATGATTTAGATATTCGTTTTGTAGGGAGTATAATGTCTTTCTACAAATTCACTCCCCTTCCAACACCATTTGTAATACCTCCGCCAAAAGAGATTTCCATAACCTATAACAGTTACAGTGATAAACTACATCTTGATTTAAAGGGAGATTCTCTTTACAAGGTTGCTAAGAAAATTACCCAGGTTTCTAAAAAGAACGTCGTGTTGGCAAATGGGATAGATTTCAGGGTAATTGGTGTGTATATTGAAGATATGCCTTTCGAATCTGCTTTAGATAAAATGGCATATTCAAATAAGCTTAGGGTTGTAAAAACAGCTGATAATTTTTATTTACTTGAACCTTTAGAAGAAAATGGGGTTGCTCAATCAAACAATCAAGGAAGGAATAAAAACAAACAATTAACCCAGATACCAAATAGCTATACCAATAATTCTTCAGGTAATGTAAATGGGCAGGGAGCAGGTAATTATGATTTTGAAGTTGAGTACGATAGTATTGCTAATAAGCAGTATATCTCTATTGATGCTGACAATGCCCCTATATCAGATATCATCAAAGATGTATCAAAGGAAACACATTTAAATTATTTTATGTTTTCTGAGCCTAAAGGCAATACAACCCTTAATGTAAAGAAGCTTAGTTATGATGAAGTCCTTTCAATTTTGTTACAGGGAACAGAGCATACTTATAAAAAGACAAACGATATATTTCTTATTGGAGATAGAATGCTTGAGGGTTTGAGAAATACAAGTGTTATGCAACTGCAAAACCGCTCAGCAGAAATCATTTTGGAAAATATTCCAGGCGATCTCAAAAAGGGAGTAGATATAAAACTATTTAAGGAGTTAAACAGTCTTATAATGAGTGGTTCAAATCCACAAATTAACGACATAATATCATTTGTAAAACAAGTAGACAAAGTTGTTCCGGTAATACATATTGAAGTTTTACTTGTTAACGTAAACAGGACCCATACAGTAAAAACTGGAATATCGGCAGGCCTTGATTCAAGTAAAAGAACAGGTGGTTCACTATTTCCTGGATTTGATTTCACTTTTGGATCAGCCTCAGTTAATACCTTATTATCCCAGATGGGAACGGGAAATGTTTTCAATTTAGGAAAGGTGACACCTAATTTTTATGTAAGTCTTAGTGCACTTGAACAAAACGGAAATATCAATGTTCAATCAACTCCTAAACTTTCGACTTTAAACTCTCATGAAGCAAGCCTAAAAATTGGTAGTAAAAGATATTACGAATTGGCTACACAAAATACACTTGGATCACTTACCCCAACTATAACCAGAACAGTTCAATACAACCAGGTAGAGGCTAATTTATCTATTAAAATTACACCAACTGTATCGGGAGATGAACAGATTACTTTAGATATAGAAGTTGAGGTTTCGGATTTTACAGATATTCCTCCACAGGGTCCTCCTCCCACAAATACCAGTGCTTTCAAATCTATGATTAGAGTGAGAAACGAAGAGATGGTTGTATTAGGAGGCTTGGAAAGATTAGAGAAAAGGGACCAGGGAAGTGGAGTGCCATTACTTTCAAGAATACCTGTTATAAAATGGGTGTTTAGCAGCCGTGTAAGAACACGAACCAAAACTAAGCAGTTGGTTTTTATCCGACCAACAATAATTTATTAGCGTGATCCGTTTCCTGCCAAATAGTATAAAAGGCTTAAGCCTGGTAGCAGGAGCCGAAATCATACTAACTGATGAAGGTTACCATATACAGTTTGCGCTGCTGGAAAAAAGAAAGGGTAATGTTAAAATTCTCAAAAGCCAAGTTAACATTGTAAACTATTTAGAGCTTAAATACTTGATTGATAAGGAAATACCGATTGCAGTTTCCATTTCAGGGAAGGGTATTTTACATAAGAAGGTAGAGAAAACAGAATTGTCTCCTTCTCAACTACTTTCACAAATAATACCAAATGCAAAATCTTCTGAGTTTTATTTACAACTAACCGGATTTGTTCTATCGATTATTCGAAAATCTGTTTTGGAGGAATTACTTCTGGAGTTTGATAAAGTAGGTCTTAATATTATATCTATTTCCCTCGGAGGACTGCCAATAAAGTCAATTCTGCCATTATTAGATACACAGGATTCAGAAATATTACATGTTTGCAACCATACAATTCAATTTAAATCGGATGAAGTTGTATCATATGAATATGACAAAAACAACTTGCAGGATCTTGAATACACTACAATTGGAACAGACAAAGTACAATCAAAATTAATTGCTGCTTATTCCTGTGCATTTCAACAATTTTTGAATTTACAGATTGAGATCCAAAACCCTACATTAACTTTAAAAAGAGATGAGTTTATAAGCAAAGGTGTTTTTAAAAAAATCGCATTTGGTGCTTTAGGATTCTTTTTTTTTGTTCTTCTGGTCAATTTTGTAGTGTTTAGCATAACATCGGCAGAGTCCTCTAAATTAATGGTAGCCTATGATTTGCACCAGGATCATTTAGAGTTACTTAATAAATTGCAAAAAGAGGTTAAAGAAAAAGAAAGATTTTTCCAAAATGAAGGTTGGTTGCATATATCTAAATCTTCATACTATTCAGATAGGATCGCTGCTTCTGTACCAGCATCTGTGTTGTTAAAAACGTTGACTATTAATCCTGCAAATGAACTGGAAAGTCGAAATTTAAGAAAGCAGATATTTGATGATAACTTAATTATAATTACAGGTTCCTGTAATCATCCTATTGATTTAAATGGGTGGATTAGTAAATTAAAAGATTTTTCATGGGTCAAAAAGGTAAATGTTGAAACTTACCAATTTGATTCGGGACAAAAAGCAGGTAATTTCAAAATTGAAGTACAATTCTAAATACTAATATGTTAGATAATTTAACATACAGAAAAAGGAATGAATATTTATTTATAATTATAATTATTTTTTTTATTCTAATTTATCCACTTTCAATAAGTAAAACAGTTGATTTGGTAAGAAATAATATAGAATTAAAAATACAATTAGAGAAGGCTAATAACGCACCTAAACAAATTGAATTATTAGAAAAAAAACTTAATGATTATGAAACTAAATTAGGTTTTTTTGTTGTAGAAGATAATGACAATCAGGAATATCTGGTACGTTTAGCAAATGAGTTCTGCCAACAGAACCAACTTATTTTACGTGAGGTGCCCGAGCACATTTTGGAGCAAGAAAATGGATTGGAAATAATCACAACAAGAATAACTGTTCAAGGTGAATTCAGAAATTTGCTAAAATTTCTATATTATTTTGAAAAAAGCAAAATTTCAAGAATTGCTTCGGTTAAATATGAAAAATCAGAAGATTATAAAACCAGAAAGACGTATTTGGCGATGCATCTTTTGCTACAAAATATAAAAATTGTTAGTCCATGAAAAAAATCTATTTTGTAACCCTGCTCTTTTACTGTCTTTTTGGATGTCGAGAGGTTCTGGAAAAAGATATTGGCAACACTGAAGTTGAACTGATATCTCCACCTGATCAATTTAGAAGTGAAGTTCTAAATCAGACTTTTTACTGGAAAAAACTTGATGGTGCAAGTTCATACCGAATACAGATAGTTACACCTAGTTTTGCGCCAGATTCTATGATTGTAATTGTTGATAGCGTTACAAAAAAAACACATTTAACAAAATCTCTGCCTTTTGGTAAGAAATTTCAATGGAGAGTTTTAGCGATTAATGGAGGATATGATTCAAGGTTCACCTTGCCAAGAAACTTATTTATTGATAGTTCAGCAAACTTGTCCATTCAAATTGTTGAAAGAGTTTCCCCATTAAAAAATATTTACTTAAACAAGGATAAATTATTGGTTCCTTTTTCATGGACCTCATTGCCCCAGGCACAAGGTTATTATTTTACCATAGACAGTAGTGGAACTGATGTTTATGGACCCATTAAGGTCAATGGAAATACAAGTTCCTTTAAATTTAAGAATGAGTCACAATATTCGTGGAATATTGTTGGATATAATCAAACAAGTTACAGTAACAAAAGTCAAGAAAAGTTTTTTGTTAATGTTGATCTTACCCTTCCAAAATGCACATTGACTTCACCTGCAGATAATATTTCTGTTAGGGATAGCAGTGTTAATCTATTATGGACAAGTAGTGACCTGCCAATATATTCCGGAATAAAAGGGCACTATTTATTTGTTTATGATTCCACAAACTCTAGAGCTTACTTGGATTACAATGGCAAATTAAATTTAGGCAATAGTGAAAAGCTAAGTCTGCCTAAAATTAAATCCATACTAGCGTGGTATGTTATCGCAGAAGATTTTGCCGGAAATAAATACGCAACACCGACACGAAAAATTCTTGTTGATAAATGAAAAACAAGAACGTCACTTATTTTCTTGGAATATCAGTGCTGGTAGTATGGGGGCTGATTTTCTTTAGATTTTTTAATTCAGAATCAGATGAGGATTTATCTCCAATTCAAACTAACAATCATTACACAAAGATTGATAAAAATGAAAAAGATACGTTTGAATTGATATTAAATTATAGAGATCCCTTTTTAGGGCAATTAGCAGAGATTAGGAACAATTCAGATGCTAACAGGAAAAATGACGGTAAAATAAAAAAATTAAAAACTACCAAACCGAAAGTAGTTATAGCGCCAATAGATTGGTCTTTTGTTTCATATCTTGGAACTATTTACGGTAAACAGAGTAAGAAAAAGCTGGCAATATTAAGAATAAATGAAAGTGAAAAAATGGTAGGGAACAATGATAAAATAGGAGACTTGGTTATATTGAAAGTTGGAAAAGATTCAGTCCTCGTATCTTTTTTGGGTAATAGAAAAGTTCTACGATAATAAAATTTTACTGACATCCGAGTTAAAAAGGTTGTGAGATAAAGAATCTTTGAATAATACAAAAGGCGGAGCTGAAGATTTCAACTACCGCCTTTTTTGTTGAGTTTTGTTGTTACAACACTCCAAAATCAACGGTGCAAAATACAA
>JACMRH010000222.1 GCA_014376535.1 Cytophagales bacterium
AAACTGCTTCCTGTTTCAAGTTTAGCGGTAGCGTAACTTGGAACCTGCTTTGTATTAAGCTTTCAGCTTAACGTATAAAAGAACCCTCCTCACTGTTCCAAGTTTATAATACTCTTTCCCTCACTGTTCCAAGTTTACGAAATATTGCCTGTTTCAAGTTTAGCGATAGCGTAACTTGGAACCTGCTTTGTGTTAAGCTTCTAGCTTAACCTATAAAAAAACCATCATTATATTTGGGCTTAAAATTAACGCTACATGAGCAGAGTCCATAAATTCAGAAACCAGGAGAAACTTTACTTTATCAGTTATGCTACTGTTAATTGGATAGACGTATTTATTCGAAAAGAATATAAAGACATATTGGTAGAAAGTCTAAAGCATTGTATTGAAAACAAAGGATTAGAATTGTATGCCTGGTGCATAATGACAAGTCATGTGCATCTAATTATTGGAACCAGTGGAGATAAAATGGAAGATATAGTAAGGGATATGAAGAGGCATACTCCCAAAACTTTACTTAAAGCCATAAAAGAATATCCGGGAGAAAGCAGAAGAGAATGGATGCTTTGGATGTTTGAAAGAGCAGGAAAGCATAATCCTAACAATGAGCATTATCAGTTCTGGCTTCAACATAATAAACCAATAGAATTGATTGATTCTGAGATGACTGAACAGAAGTTAAATTATATACATGACAATCCCATCGAAGCAGGTTTTGTAGAAAATGCCTGGGAATATATATACAGTAGTGCAAGAGATTATCAGACAGAAAACAAAGGATTATTTGATATACATTTTCTTTAAGTCGTCAGTTGAAAACTGTTGACAATGATGGTTCCAAGTTACACTACCGCTAAACTTGAAACAGGGAAAGGGTAAACAAGCTTGGAAGAGAAGGGCAACAACCAGAAGCTGCTACCCTTTGCGAACTGGCTTAAAGCCGTTTTTAATTAATACAAATATAAAAAACACTAGGAAGTTAACATAGAATCTTTTTATGCATAAAAAATTAAGATCAGTAACTTTAGGAGTAAGGCAGTTGAAATCTCAAGTTTTTAAAACCATACTTACTACTTATTTCAAAACATTCAGATGCAATTGAATTTTATAATATATCTTTTTCTCATTATCAGTTTTCATCTCCCTAATTTCTCTTTCAGCCAGCGAGTTTTAGAGGTATCGGAAGAGATAAAAAACAATGTTAATTACCTTCATTTTAAATCCGACAGCTGTTCTGCTCGCTTTATTAGTCATTTGAATAATGAATTCGGCTATTCCAGTAACCTTGTTGACAAATACGATCAGGCCCCAAATGAATCTCTATCTTCCAAAAGGGAAATAATAGAAAAGATCCAACTTATCAGAACAAAGAAAGAACAAGGGTCTCTTGCAACAATAGATTACGAAGTAATTTATAATCAGTTCAATCTTCTCTCTATTCAAAAAATAGTAGTGTCAGAAGGGGAAATCAGGACAACCAATAGTCTGCACAGTGAATATCCCGAGCTATATCCTATTCTTTATAACCTGAAAGCTGAGAAGGAAATAAAAAATTTGACTGAATTGTTAACTAAAGAAGGAGTATTTAACCTGGAAAAGATGATTAAAAAAATCATTTACAAAAGGGCGAAAATTCATTTTCAAGCTGATAGTGTATACGATTGCAGAATAGGAGAGACTTCTTTAAATAACTTTTCTACAGCATCGTATCAAATTTCGAATGGTCCGGAAAAGGAGGAAGGGTTTACATTTTTTTTCTATTTCACAGAAAAGGGTTTGGAATTGGATTGCAATACTCTTCTGCATCAACATGTTATTTGTGTTGGTGTATTGCCTCATATCACCATACCCTGGTTTGAACTTAAGCCTTACTGTATCAAAAGTCCTAACAACCCTATATACGAAATCAGTAGAAACATCTTTTCAAAACCTTCCAAATTTGATTGGAAAATTAAAAGTGAATTTGCCAATATTTTAGAAACACCTGATGATTATAATTTGAGTGATAGCATAGTGAAATCAAAACCATTCCTTCTTAAAAATGAAATAGTAACTGCAGAAGCTTCTTGCGGAGAATTTATAAAAATCAAATATCTCTCAAAAAACGGAAAGGAAATTACTGGCTGGATAAAGGAATATAACCTGGAGTAATAGCGGAACTTAAAATATTAACAAAAGAATTAAAGAGCTTGCCACTGCAAGGTCTATTTGTTTCTTGCCTTTGTTGGGGTTTCAACATTTGCGGTTGTTGTGTCCCTCACTGTTCCAAGTTTACCAAAATCTTGCCTGTTTCCTCACTGTTCCAAGTTTACAAACCGTTACCTGTTTCAAGTTTAGCGATAGCGTAACTTGGAACCTGCTTTGTGTTAAGCTTCCAGCTTAACCTGTCTTAAATACATTTATATTAGTCTCTGAATTTCAAAGTAATTCACTTATATGCAATCAATTCAGCTGCTTATCTTGTTTTTAATAAATATTTTTCCTACACAAGTGATTGATTCGGAACTTATTGGTAATTGGAAAGTAACCAAACTTGAAGCCAGTATTCAAGGTCAAAAACTTAAAAGCACTGATCAGGAAATGGTAGTGTTCAACAAAGCATTTATAAATACTACCATTGAGCTTCAGGCAGATCATACCTATAAATGGAAAACAAATAGTAAAGAGTTTAATGATGGGCTAGGTAAATTGTATTGGACCTTTCAAAAATCAAATCAAACAATTTATGTGTCGGAAAAACCAAATGGTCCGGGTGATATCAATGAACACAAAATAAAAAAGTCTGATGCAGATCATTTTACTTTCACCTCAGATGATAGCGGATTAATAATTACTTATTTTGTCATAAGGATTTCCAAATAGCCCCTCACTGTTCCAAGTTTACAAAACTGCTTCCTGTTTCAAGTTTAGCGGTAGCGTAACTTGGAACCTGCTTTGTATTAAGCTTTCAGCTTAACGTATAAAAGAACCCTCCTCACTGTTCCAAGTTTATAATACTCTTTCCCTCACTGTTCCAAGTTTACGAA
>JACMRH010000223.1 GCA_014376535.1 Cytophagales bacterium
TTGAATTCTTGTGTGGAAGAACAAATTAATGATATTGGAGCCATACATCTTATTCCATTTGTTGTTTCAGGACATGGATCAAAAACAACTTCCTTCTTTAAAACTGCAATATATTGACCAGGTTTATCATAAGTATGTTTAATATTTCTTCCGGATCCACCAGTACCATCGCCAAAGTCCCAGTTGTAAAACTCTTGGTATGCATTGTTGAAATAATCAATAATTAGCCTATCCGAAAAGTTTACACTAGTCCCTGTAATTTCTGGTGTAATTAAAGTTTGACAGTTTCCAGGAGAAGTAGAATCAGCTGTAATTTGTCCACCTACAATAATCCATTCTCCTTTAAAACTTTTGCATGGTGTTAAAAGGCTGTCTTTTACTAATGAGAAAACATTAAGCGTAACATAATATTTCCCAGGTTTTGGAAAAGTATGGTTCACTATGGATCCAGAATCTCTTTGAGAACCGTCACCAAAATCCCAGGAGTAGTAATCATGTGCCTTTTGGACAGCTTCCAAAGTAGTATTGAAATATTGTATTGGATAAGTTTTTATATAAGAGTCAGTAGTGTTAAAAGTGGCATCACATTGACTTATCTCGATATATTGAATACTTGAATCAATACATAGCGCATCTGCCATACCATTGTTCAATGGAATCGAATACTTTCTCTGCACAGTCAACTTTACTTTGTAAGTTCCATTTCCATTGAAATGATGTTTTACAGAACTACCGAATTCTGGTGTTGAATTATCCCCAAAATCCCATGTAAATGAGCCTGTGCCATTTGATGAAAAGTAACGATAGAACCCGGAAGGATAAATTGCAGGTTCTGCGTGAGGGGTAAAATCCTCTTTAAAAGTTGCATCGCACAATGTGTCATTGGTTTGGGCAGATAAAAATTGGAGAGCTGATAAACTCAGCCCAATCGTTAAGGTTGCTAAAAACTTTTTCATGGTAATTCGATTTGCCATAGGTTACATTTTATGGGTTTAATGTCATAGACAATCCTAATGCAGTATGGTTGCTTCAAAATGAAAGATTTAATTTTTATGTTAAATATCCATTTTCCCCAGGCAACCATTCTACCAAACTAAAGTCTAAGCATTGTGTACACTGAGCAGGAATTAATATCAGGATGTAAAAAAGGAGATCCGCAGGCTCAGGAGGCACTGTATAAAACCTATGCATCCCGGATGAGGTACATTTGTCAGCGGTATGCCCGGACTACTTTTGAAACTGAAGATATTTTTCAGGATGCCTTTGTAAAAATCCTGACACAAATTGAAAAATTTAATGGAAATGGTTCCCTGGATGGTTGGATAAGGAGGATATTCATAAACTCTGCAATTGACTATTACAAAAAGAACAAGAAATTAAATGAACAAATTTCTTTAAATGTTCAGGAAGATTTCCAATTGGCGAGCATTGAAGAGGATGAGGATTTTATCTCAGAAATTGCTGGCAAACTAAGTGAAGCAGATTTATTAGAATTGATCACCTCATTGCCAGATGGCTACAGAATGGTTTTTAATTTGTTTGCAATCGAATCATACTCTCATATTCAAATTGCAGATGCCTTAAATATCTCAGTTGGCACATCTAAATCGCAGCTTTCTAAAGCGAGGCAAACGTTAAAAAAAAATATACTTGAACAACTAGCCAAACAAAAAACAACTGTTGAATTGAATTTAGATCCTGGTGTATTAAAAATTGTTGTTTCGGCATAAAAAGAGATTGTATGGAAGGGAATGATAGTTTAGACGAATTATTTAAAAA
>JACMRH010000224.1 GCA_014376535.1 Cytophagales bacterium
CAATCATTTAAAAAATCTGATGAAGGGAAGGATCTGGGCGATGAACTGGCAGATGTATTATTCGTACTGATCTGCATTGCTAATCAAACCGGTGTGAACCTGACAGATGCACTTGCCAGGAATATGGAAAAGAAAAGCATAAGGGATGCAGAGAGGCATAAGAATAATGAGAAGTTGAAGTGAGGGGCGGTCTGTGAGCCACCGACCTGGGTAGGGATCACACATTAGTTCAATTAAAATTATACCGTTAGATAATTATCGGAGAGCTCGACCATTCCGCTTCCCTATATTGTATATTTTAAATCCCCTCATTTAAAGAAGGGGAAACTTGTCAGGAAGAGAATTTCCGCAACGATTAAATGACCATGGCAAAGAATAAAAGAATCACCGTAAAAGGAACAGAAATTACAATTATTCAATATAAAGGCGCTGATTATTTATCGATGACCGATATGGTCAGAAATTTTGAAGATGGTCTTGTGCTCATCGAAAAATGGCTTAGAAATAAAAACACCATTGAGTTTATTGGCATTTGGGAACAAATAAATAACCCTGTTTTTAATTCCCCCGAATTCGGGGGAATTAAAAATGAAGCAGGACTAAACCGCTTTACACTTTCGGTAAAGAAATGGATTGAAAAAACAAATGCTATCGGACTGATTGCTAAAACCGGCAGATATGGAAGCGGAACTTTTGCACATAAGGATATCGCTTTTGAATTCGGAAGTTGGTTAAGTGCAGAATTCAAGCTATATCTCATCAAAGAATTCCAACGCCTCAAAGAAGACGAAAACAATCGTTTAAAATTAGAATGGAACCTGCAGCGGACATTGACAAAAATAAACTACCATATTCATACTGATGCCATCAAAGAAAACCTGGTTCCAGCAACTCTTTCAAAAGAAAAAATAAACTTCGTTTACGCCGATGAAGCCGACATGCTGAATATGGCATTATTTGGTATGACCGCAAAGCAATGGAGAAATGAAAACCCAAAAGCGGAAGGGAATATCCGTGATAGTGCAAATATTGAGCAGTTGGTTGTTTTGAGTAATATGGAAAGCATCAATGCAGTTTTAATCCATCAGGGTTTGAGCCAAAGCGAAAGATTAGAACAACTCAATAAAATTGCCATCACCCAAATGAAATCCCTGTCCGGATATAAAAATTTGAATAAATTGAAATAATGCTTAATTTATATGATGCGATACATAGCAACCATGCATTTTTTTGCGCCGCGCAAGTAAATATTAATAGTAGTACAAGTCCTGCACTGTAAACGGTGGCGAAGCGGCAGCTTTTGGCTTTCTATTAATAAGTCGATTAACCTAATAAAACTAAAGCCAAAACTATAGCGTAACAAGCGGCTGAGCTAACCCATCAGCACTGGAAGTGCTTTTCTCAATTCACCAACATGAAAATTTTGCTTCTAAAGAAATGGTTTCGATGATTTTGCAAGGACAGAAATAAACATTTAAGCTACAATATAGACTAAAAAACAAAATCTAATCAAACTATTAAAAGTCCTGGTTCTTTGCTCTTTGTTCTACTTCATCCTAACTAACCTCTCCCCTTCCAAAACCGGAATGCTCGTTGTAATATCAACCTGAAGACAGAAAGCTATATCCTCTTCAATACCAAGTTTTTTAAGTCGTTCACTATGAGAGGTTTTTTTGAGATACGTGTTAAGGTCATTTTTTGCAATTCTATAAAGATCTTCAGCTGCGATGCCTGAGTCATCCAGCTGATAATCTTCATTCATAAGATTATGCACTACACCGCCTGCAAATAAAGTATCCTCCAGGTTTACCTTATCTTTCCATCCCGAACAGAGGAGCAAAACGTCATTCGGCTGAGTTTTCAAC
>JACMRH010000225.1 GCA_014376535.1 Cytophagales bacterium
ACCATTTGCTATACAATGATCCACTCTTCTCTCGATCTCATGCAACAAAATCTCGCAAGCTTGATTAGTTCCAGATTGTACATGAGGGAATAGGCCATAAAATGTCCTTGAAAATCCATGCTGTTTGGCACCAATGATTTTTTGTTTCACTTCTTGACCAGTCTCTTGATGTTGTCCAGCGTAGTATGGCAACTTACAATGGTCCTATGCATGGCAATAATGAAGCAGTGTTATCAATATTACAACTTTAAGATTCGCTTAAGATATAATACAAATACTAATAAATTTTACCTACTAACCTGTGACATGCCATCGATGATTATTGACATATACAAATCTGGAAATTCTTGTGCCTGTTGACGATTGTGCATATACGCACCACGCTGCATTTCGATCATAATTTTATGTATGACGGATAATTTTCGAATTTTCTTCAAATCTGCCTCTGATGTAAACACCTCCTGGCGCTCGTATAAAGAATGACATGAATAGCACTTACCGCTAACTTGACAATATTTAGTTATCGATACATTTGGAAACACATTCTTCCATAAAGTTTCGAAAGCTCTTATTTCTAATGGTTCAAGTTCATTACTTGTATATATGGTAGTAACGTGATGGACATAAATTTCATAAATGCTTTTTTGAGTGTAGATGCCAGGTAGTTGGATCTTGTCATTTCGATTTGGTGCACTATCTCCAACTAAACTGATAAAATGGTACAACCACAAATAGGCCTCTCTTGAAACATCAGTTTCAGGCACACACGCCCATTGAAAGAATTCGTGATCTGTAAATCCCAATGGCTCTAACATTTTACGGGCATTTTAATATTTAAGTATCGTGATTGAACACCTTTTTCCGCGCATTTCTTATCAAATGAGGTAGCAGCTTCCGCTGCGTAACCAGTAAGTAGAATACGATTTTTAATAGCATGTTTCCAGGTTCGCCAGGTCCGTTCAGCTGTATAGAACAGATTTGAGTTACCATTTTGATGAATTGTTTAAAGAATTCATTTAAACTTACTTTTATGTTCATTGAAATGAACGAAACACGATTCACAAAGTGTTACTGTCCTTGTTTTTTGACTGTAATCGTCATCAAACTGAAGTTGAAATTCCAACTGGGTATGAGTACTGGCTTTATCTATTTTCATCTCTTTCAGCTTGTGAAACATTGCGTCTTTTAGAATTTTGTCCTTTTCAGCTTCAGAATAGTTCACCCTTTTTTTCAAAGTTAAGATAGAACACATCACAAGATAAAAAATGTTCTCAACAAACAGTTTGTTGATTAACACAATATTTAAAACACTACCTTGTCAAACGAAGTTTGGCTTGATTTATTGCCCATACATTATTTGGGATGACGTAGTGTTTATCTTTATTAATAATACATCCACATTTGCATGCCTGAACGGCTTTTGTGTAGCTATCCTTCACTGCCGACCTGAAATTGTAAAATCAAAAAGAAGTGATCAACGCCATACTTCACGAATAACAAAACTAGAACATGCCTACTTTTTTAACTCACATTATATGGCGTTAATAAATGCTTGTGGCTAATTTGCTTAGCGTTTTTAGCTTTCAGGTGTGGGCTTTTAAAACTTTCAAGAAATTGATCGAAACACACGATTTAAAAAGAAATTACACAGATTTCTTCTAATGAACTGCTAAAAAGTATAAACACAAATGCAATATTTTCTTTTAAAGGAAGAGATTAGATAACAATGGTTGGTATTATTTGTTAAAATGACTGAATATATCTTTTCATTTATTATTTAAATTAAAATTTTAATGTGTACGGCGAACTGTGAA
>JACMRH010000226.1 GCA_014376535.1 Cytophagales bacterium
AAGCCAGCAATAAAACCAAGACCATAAAGATTTCTATACATTGGGCCAACCAACAGTGTTTCAGAATATAATAAAGAAGCCCCCAGGTTTAACTCATCTTTAATTTCAGGAAATAATCTATAGAGAGCATGACCTTTTAGATTAAAGTTCTGCCCAAGCTCTTTTTCAATAGTAAAATTTGACTGGTAATAACGTCCAAGCCTGAACTGCGCAACTATTGGAGAAGCTTTTGAATTAAAAATCTGAAAAGAAGATATCCCCAAGGATAGTGCACCGAATTTTGCCCCAATCCCAAGAGAGCCATCTGGTAATAAAACGGATGCAGTTGCCGAACTAGCTGAATAATAAACACCAGCAACCCCAATGGCTGCGCCCGCATATAGGCTGGAATTCTCTCCTGTTTTCAATTCATATGCATAATTTCCGTAAGCTCTTGGCGTATTGATATAAGGACCTTGCTGTTCATTATTCAACATGAGCCTGATTACATGAGAATTAGAGTTTGGAGTCTTTAATATTCGTGAGCCAGAAAATGAAAATGTTGAAATCTCTTTAAAAGCTCCAGTTCGAAATTTATAGCCTGCATTAAAATCTGCAATACCATCCGATGGTACATATCCAGGATTGACAGTTGACATTTGTAGAAAATATACCGTTAAAATATCTGGATAGTAGTTATTTGCCTGTGCGTATGCCAGGCAGGACGAAAAAAAAAGGCACAAAAAAAGTATTAATTTTGATCTCAAGCTATAAAACCATTCGTGCAAACTAAGTCAATTTTTTTTATTCTCATTTTCATTACCTTTTATTTTGTGTAATTGATTTTTGTTTAGTTGCGTGAGTATAACAGAAGAACAGATACCCTTATTGATTCGTGAAGGCAGGGACAAAGATGTTGTTCCACTGCTTTATAAAAAGGTGTATCCGGTTTTAAAGAAATATATCGTTTCTCACAATGGAAGTAAAGAAGATGCTTTCGACGTGTTTCAGGACGCATTGGTAGATTTTTATAATACAATAATGGAAGGCACTTATAATGAAAAATATAAGGTTTTTGGACTTCTTTTCAGATCTGGAGTCAACAAATGGATTAATAAAATAAGAAGGGACAAAAAGATAGATTTTAAAGATGAATTTGGAGACCTGGAAGAATCAAACAGTATACATGATCAGGAATTTGTCTTGTTGGGAAAAGACGAAAATGTATTAAAAAGTCTTTTTAGTCCTATTGGCACCAAATGTATAGAACTGCTCAATTGTCTGATTTACACAAATTTGTTGATGGAAGACATCATGATAAGATTGAACTATCCATCTGTAGCTGCAATAAAAATGCAGCAGCAACGGTGCAAACAAAAGGTTATTGAACAAATTGAAAAGAACCCTTTTTTATTGGACAGATTAAAAGGAATATGAAAGAAAGCCAAAGCACATATTATCTTATAGAACGCTACCTAAAAGGGGAAATGGACACTGCTGAGCAGAATTCTTTTTTATCAGGCTTAACGCCGGAGTTAAAATCCAAAATTAAGGCTCATCAATTAATCAATGTTCTGGTCAAAGAAAACAGATTGTTAAATGTAAAATCAATTGCACAACAATCTTATAAAAATGAACTTAAAACTAGTAAATACATAAAAGCTGGTATCATTACAGCGACCATGTCGATTGCTGCTTTTAGTGTATGGTTTGTAACTAACAATTTGTCAGACAAACAATTACAATATAATCCAATTACTACAATTGTAAAAAACGAAGCTATAATAATAAAAGATTCAACATTAAAGTCGGTTAAACTTTCACCTGACAAGAGAATATTGATAAAAAAAGTCCATAGAGAAAAAACTGCAAATCAAAACGGCACTCAAGCAACTGAATTTAAACCAGCTGTTGGTTTGGATAGCATAGTGACAAAAAAAATAATTCATAATATATCCACTTCAAATCATAAGGAAAAAGAAGAAATATCAATAATAACACCTTGCGAGAAAGTGAAAATCATAGCCAAAATCTATACTACTCCTTCCTGCACAAACGAGAATAATGGAAGCATATCTGTTTCAGGTTATTCAGGAGGAAATGCTCCTTATAAATCTATATTGAAACAACACAATCAAACTATCACCACAAGCTTCTCTGAATTGGCCCAAGGAAATTATCAGCTACTTATTTCAGATGTAAATAATTGTGAAGCAGTGGAAGATATTAAGATTGAAAGTAAAACCTGCCTAAAAAACTATCATTTCAATCCATTTATCGGAGAAAAATGGGAAATTCCATTAACCAAATTAAATGCAGAATTAACTATTAAAGACAATGCGGGAAATACTTATTTTTCAACAATTATTCCAGCTGGTTCTCAGGAATATTGGACTGGTATGTCTGTAAACGGGGAATTAAAACCTGGCTATTATCTTTATTTGATTCAATATGCTGACGGAAGTATCAACCAGGGATCTGTAACCATAGTACAATAAATGAAAAAATTATTTTATATATTAGTAATCAACCTTCTTTCGTTTCAGATAGCTGTCTGCCAAACAGCTGTTTTGCCCGACAGTAATTTTGTACAGTTTTTAAGGGACAATTATGCCTCAACACTGTTAATCGGAAACAAACTGGTTATAGCAGAAGCGGCTAAAATAAAAGGAGTATTTCAAGCCAGCAATAAAAGAATTAGCAACGTTTATGGAATTCAATTTTTTACCGGTTTACAGGCCATAGATTTATCGTATAACAATCTTTTATCTATTCCCGATATTTCTAATATTTCAAATTTAGATTACCTTAACCTCACCTATAATCAATTATCCGAATTACCGGATTTACAAAATCTTAAAAAACTTACCTACCTCGACTTTGTTGAAAATAATATAACTTCTATTCCTGATCTCAGCGGGCAATCACAATTAAGAACTCTATTAGCTAAGGGAAATAGATTAACTTCTCTCCCTCCACTTGATTCTCTTACTAATCTTACCAGTCTTGATTTGTCCTTTAATTATTTACAATCCTTTCCTAAAATTCCTGGAAACAATAAGATTATTACCCTGAACTTAAATGATAACAAAATCAAAAGTTTACCTGACATCTTCATTTTCCCTACTCTTGAGAAAATATTTCTTTATCATAATCTTTTAAGTTTTTCGGAACTCGTAAAGATTAAGAATTATCAGAATTACAATTCTTACTTCATTTATACACCTCAATCTGTTTTTAAATCCGGGTTTATTATAAATCAAAAAGAGGGAGAAGATATAGTTATGTCCACACAACTTGACAAGTCGCTTGCAGGTGTAAAATATAACTGGTATAAAAACGGTAAATTGTTACAAACAGTCACAGGAGATACTCTGCGTTTAAGAAAAGTTTCTAACCAGGATTCTGGAAAATATACTTGTTTAATTAAGTACATAGATTTCCCGAACATCACCTTGGTCACGGATACATTTAGCCTCAAAGTTGTACCATGTTTCGATCCAAAAAGACTTTCTACAATTATCACAGGCATTAGTTGCAGAAAACAAGGTTCTCTTCTTGTTCAAAACACTTCTGGAGAGAAGGTAAATTTTATTTTAAAAAGCAATAGCACCACTACAGTTTATAATGGAAATGGAAATTTCTATGGACTTACAGAACCATCATATACTCTTAAAGTTAGCACTCAGTCTGGCTGTGAGAAGATTTATCCATTTGAAATTGTAGTTCCAAAAGAAGATTGTAAGCAAATACTTTTAACGCCGGATGGTGATGGTGAAAATGATGCATACTTTTTCAAACAACAGGGAAAAGTTATAATTTATGATAAGACTGGCGACCAGGTAAAAGTTCTTCAGATTCCCGCCGAATGGGATGGCTCCGTAAAGGGGGGGAAAGCCGCTCCCGGTTATTATTCTGCTGATATAAATAATGGAGAATCAATAATTAATATCAGTGTTATTTATTAAGGTCTATTCATTATTCAAAGTCCTATGGTTAAGAAAGTTTTTTGATTTAAATATACGTACGTACATATATTTTTAATTTCGAGAACAATATTTCAGGCATGCTTGTTTGACAATGAGTTAAACTAATAAAAATGTCAACCTCAAAATTATTTTCAACTTACAAGCTTGGCTCTATTGAGCTTAAGAACCGTATGGTCATGGCTCCTATGACAAGAAGCCGTGCTATCGGTAATATCCCCAACGACCTTATGGCAGAATATTACGCTCAACGTGCCGAGGCGGGACTCATCATTACTGAAGGAACATCACCGTCTCCTGATGGACTTGGATATGCCAGGATTCCAGGATTATTTAGTAAAGAACAGGTGGAAGGTTGGAAAATCACAACAAAGGCTGTTCATGATAAAGGTGGAAAGATTTTTGTCCAGTTAATGCATACCGGAAGAATAGGCCACCAAGACAACTTGCCGGCAGGAGCAAAAATTGTTTCGCCTTCAGCAATAAAAGCAGCTGGCCAAATGTACACCGATCAAAATGGAATGCAGGACCACCCTGTTCCACATGCCTTAACTTTAGAAGAAATAGAAAAAGTTAAAGGAGAATTCGTAAACGCAGCAAAAAATGCAATTCAAGCTGGTTTTGATGGAATAGAACTTCACAGTGCTAATGGATATCTCCTGGAACAATTTATCCACCCTGATACCAATAAAAGAACAGATGCATACGGAGGAAGCATTGAAAACCGTTCAAGATTTGTACTAGAAGTTGCACAAGCAGCTGCTGATTCAATTGGTAAAGAAAAAGTGGGTATCAGAGTCTCTCCTTACGGAGTTTTTAATGATCTTTCATTATATGATGACATTATCCCAACTTATACTCATATAGCCAAAGAACTGGATAAAATAGGTATTGCTTATATTCATGTAGTGGACCATTCAGCCCAAGGCGCCCCAGAAGTTAAACAGGAAGTAAAAGACAGTATCAGGCAGAATTTCAAAGGCACTTATATATTAAGTGGAGGGTACACCAAAGAAAGTTCGGAGAATGATCTTCAAGCTAACAAAGGAGACCTGGTCGCGTTTGGAGTAAAGTATTTAAGCAATCCGGATTTAGTGACAAGGTTTAAAAATGATGTACTTCTAAATGCTGATATTAAATTTGACAAATTTTATACTCCAGGTCCGGAAGGATTTACTGATTACCCTACCATTCAAGACCTTCAAATGAAAATTTAACATAATTCAATTTCTATAAAAAAGGCGATCCAATGTGGTCGCCTTTTTTTATGGCACAATAGTTATTGAATATAATACATATGGAAATTACTTGCTTATATATCATTAATATTTTCAATTAAAGAATGAATTTGATTAAATAAAATGGCATGGCACGGTAATTTAATTTAGTAAGTATAACAATTAAAATTAACAAAATTATGAACAACTTAGCTGGCACTTGGATCTCACCAGACTTTCTTAATGGAAAAACGGATTCAGGCAAGTTTGTTAAGTTTCTTGAAGATTTCACTTACATTATCAATGATGGAATGGACCAGGCTGAATCGGTCTATAAAGTAGAAGGAGCTGACAAACTGATTTTAGAGCCTGCACTAGGATTAAGCCCAACTTCACTGCCCTATAAATATGAAATAGCGAAAAAAGGAACTAATGAAATACTCACGCTAACAATAGAAAAAGAAGGAATCACATATTCGCTGGTCAAGAAGAAAGATTAGAAAAGAAAAAAGGCAACAGAAATCTGCTACCTTTTAAAGTGTAAAACCGAATATTAGAAGTAAAACTAAAAACTACTTCTCAATTGAAAATTTAACAGACTTCTCTGGAGTTTTGATAATATAAATTCCTGAAGCAAGGTTGTTAGAATTAGCGTCAAAGAGACCACTTCCCTGTGTTAAAAGTACTCCTTGTAAAGTATAAATGCTATAAGGTCCGTTTTCTGATAAAATTGAAGAGTTTTCAGTTGAATTTGTTTCTTCAGTTCTAGCTTGAGTAGGATTTTCATTAGCAATTGTAAATACAGCCTTAGAATTTGTTTTAATACCTTTTTTATCAGTTACAACCAAATTAACTGTATAAGTTCCAGGCTCAAGTGAATAGTAGGTATTGTGAAAGCAATAATTAGTTGGTGCACTTCCGACTAAAGTCGCCCATCCGTCAGTTGATTTAGTAGTTCCCATTGTAAAGTCTACAGAAGCTACCGCATCAGGATTTGTTGATTCAACTTGCACTCTTACTGCTGATTTATAGAAAGTTACAGAAGCAAAATCTTTCCATGAGTTCATATTTGTTACCTTAGGGAAAGTTACTTTGAAAGAAATTGTTGGTATTGGAGTTGGCCCCTGAGTATTGGCAGTTGCAACAACATTAACCTGAATTTGATCAGAAGCAGAAATTCCTTTACCATCTTTCACAGTTATATCGAATAAATAAACACCGGCTGTTAAATTACTTACTGTAAGATTTTGAGTGGTTTCATTTGCCAAAGTGATTGCAGGACCAGATTTTTTAGTCCATATATAACTTGTAGCAATTGAGTTTGATACTGTGCTTTGTAATGTTATGTTTGAAATAGGCAAAGTAACAATTTTATCTCCACCAGCTGTTACTGAGATAGCAGGAGTTGCCACTCCAGAACTATTTACTGTAATAAAGGCTGGAGTTCCTGTAAGAACAATTGCACTACCATTAATCAAAACACTAGAAGGTTTCACTCCATTATCTGATGGTCTTACTGTAATTGATTTTACACCTAATCCTGCAGGAAATATATAAGGCGCTGATGCAATCTCGCTTAAATCAGTAGCTGTTTTAGCCCATAATACATATCTTGTCTCTGCTCCTTTAGTAAATGCACCACCATCTACAGTTGCAGGTAAAGCTAATGCAGCAGTCTTTACAGCATCATATTTGTATGTGTATAAGAAATCAGATACTGTTTTTGCACCAATTCCACCTGGAGACAATTGAGCGGTCGCAGGAGTTGCCCTGTTAAGATCTATATACATGCCCATCAAATCCATCCCATCAGTGCTTCCTAAGCTTTTATCAGCAGTAGTTTTATCACCTAAGCAATAAGTATACATCTGGCGTACTTCATTTTTCTGAGAACCGATATATGTTTTGATAATAAAATTGCTTTGCGCCTCATCAGAACCTATCCAATCTTTGCCAGTATATGTTCTTCTTGGAATATTAACCTCAGTAAGTATATAATGCTTAGCAGGAAACGTTGCACCATTGTAGCCATTTCTGGCAAGAACAGATTGTAATTTGTCTTTGAATTCGAATACAACCTGTGCTGCTTTGTCAGAATGTCTTGAATAAGTAAACCCACTTATTTTATTGTCCCATTTATTAAGATTGTACTGAGGGTACATATGATAGCTAAGAACATCAAAGTATGCACCAGCCTTTAAAGGATAAGCTGCAGTTACTTTACCACCATCAGGGTTGTCAGTACTTTTCATCATATAGTCAAGAAAACTTTCATAACCAATTCCACCAGTTGTAATAAAAGCTGAAGGATCCACAGATTTAACTACTTCATAAGTAATTCTTAATGTTCTTACATAGCTAGCCATGTCAGAATACATATTGTCAAGCTCACAAGGATTTGGTCCATTGTCATACCAGTTACCTGCTGCACCTGCTGGTTTGTATGGATTTGGCCCTGAAGTAAAATCTGGCTCGTTCCATACTTCATAAAATTTTACATAAGATCCATAGACAGTCACTAATTTATTTACATAAGCTGCGTAGTAATTATTCGGATTAATTGTTTGTTTACCATCAGAACCTGTAATCCATATAGGAGTGTAAAGATTTTTAAACATTTTAGATCTTTTTCTAACTCCATTACAAAGGATAGTAGAAGTATCACGATGTTCTTCGCTTGGGCCACTTACAAAAAGTGTCATTTCTTTCATTCCAAGTGTTTCGGTAAAATATTTGAATTCAGGGATTCTAATATTGGTACCATATTGCTCAAGGAAATAATCGTATAGAGCAGGGCGAGTAGAATGAAATCCTCCTTTAGCAAATAAATCTCCCATTAACTTATCGCTGGTTGCATTATTGTTGTAACCGCCATAATATCCAGGGTTTGTTCCATATGCAAAATCACCCTCATAAGGATTAACGATTGTGTTTGCGTTAAAAGATGGCTTCTGGGAATTTCCTGCAAAAGAAATAAGAAGTAAGAAACCAAGCATAAAACGTACTGAGGTATTTATAATTTTTATTTTCATAAGATTCGGGTTTGTAAATATGAAACTGCCTTTCGTAAATCAATACGTAATATTAATACTTAAAGTTCAATAATGAAAAAGAAAATGTATGCTATTTTACACAGTTAGGAGAATATTTTACCCACAAAGTCCATTTATTTGTAGTAAAAGCAATATTTACTTAGGTATTAGAATAACAAATCGTATGTAAGTTTTTTAACGATTTATTACATTATTTAAAAAACCATTGTTTTTAACATCAAATATTAACGATGTAATAAAAATCTCAAAACTGCTCATTATTTAATTAAGGCAATATGTAAACATTGTTATATACATCCATTAACAATTAAATAACTTTACATCCTCTTAATATGAATTCCGAAGCCTTTTTATTTCTAAATAAAATCCTGATATAGGTTATGACCAAAGACAAAGACAAGTTTGCCAAGCAAATACAGATTAAAAACAAAAGGGCAAGCTTTGAGTACTTTTTTATTGATACATATATTGCTGGTATTCTTCTTACCGGAACAGAGATTAAGTCTATAAGAATGGGAAATGTGAACCTTACAGATGGTTATTGCTTTTTTAAGACTCCGACACAATTGGTTACGATCGGTATTAACATTTCTAAGTATAACGAAGGCACATATAACAACCATGAACCAATCCGGGAACGTTTATTGCTTCTGCAAAAACAGGAATTGAAGAAACTATATGACAAATCTCAGGACCAGGGTGTTACAATCATTCCTGTAAGGCTTTTTATAAATGACAGAGGCTGGGCTAAACTCGAGATTGCCTTAGCAAAAGGAAAAAAACTGTATGATAAAAGGGAAGGCATAAAAGAAAAAGATGTAAAAAGGGAAATCAGTCGTAGTCTGGCTGATTAAATCTTATAATTTATTCTAGCCATCAAATAGTAGATTATAAAAACACATTCATAATTTGTCTTATCTTTCTTCCTAGATTTGTGTTCAATCCTGATATTTTGAGACTCCGATATATTTTTATCTTAAGTTTCCTGTTTTTGAGCGCCTCTAAACCCGCTTATTCTCAAATCGTTGCAAAAAAAAGCACCACTATAGAAGTGTACTATGGTTATCCCGATTGGTGGAAACTTATTTATAGGTCATTTACAGGATCTTCCGGAGTTTACAATATCAATACTAAAGGTCAAGGTCCAATTGGAGTGAGGTTAGATCATATATTAACCCGGAGACTAGGATTAGGGCTGGATGTATGGTATGTTAATACTAATATAACGGGTATCTACAATCCCAGCAAAACTCTTTCATCAACTAATAATGTATCTTTCAACGCAAACCTAACAAGGGTAAATGCCATTTTAAAAATGACTATACACATGGCCAAACATGGAAAGTTTGATCCTTATTTTCATTTTGGTGTCGGGTATTTGTATTCAAAGTATAATTTTAACTCAACAAATAAAGCTGTTTATAACGTTAACAATCCCCTTCCGCAGATTACTGGAAGAGTTGGAATGGGATTGAAATACTATTTTAATCCGGACATAGGTATGGTTATAGATGTTGGCCTTGGTGGGCCATTAATCAGTATTGGAGTATTTAAACGTTGGTTAAAAAAAGAAAAAGTTTATCTCAATAAAGACATTGAAAATCTAAAAGATGAAGAAGCCTACTAAAATATTTTGTTTGCTGATGCTTTTGGGTATGGAATGCTTTTCTCAGGCAAACCAACCAGGAAGCACCAATTTCAATGCTTATGTTGGGACAGACTGGTATAAATTTGTATTTCAAAATCAGTTTACGGATACTACAAAAGTATCAGAAGTAAATGAGGATGATCAAAATGTAGTTGTAGAAAAAAGATTTAATGTTGTCAGTAAATCTTCATCAGGTTGTTGGGGAGTTCGTGTAGAACATTTTTTAACTAAACGGTTTACTATAGGATTAGACTTTTGGTATGCCCATACATCTGTGGTAGCGAGAGTTATAAAAACTGAATATTCTGATTCAAAATACGACACAACTTTTCATTATTACAGTAACAAGCCAACCATTTTACATTCCACCTCTGCAATAATTTCTAAAGATCTTTCCAGACTAAACAGTACTTTAAGATTTGATTTGCATCTTGGCAGAAGCCCCTTTTTTGATCCATATTTTCATTTAGCTATGGGAGCAGCCTTTTACAAATTCGTTGTAACATCTTCCAATACTGATGTTCATGAGGAAATTCCGTTTTATTTTCCCTTATCATTTAAATTTGGAAGTGGAGCAAAATTTTGGCTTGGCAAGAATACGGCTGGCTTTGTAGAGGTTAGCATAGGAGGGCCACTTGTAGTTGGAGGTATTTGCTACAAATTACCCCAAAAAATCAAACTTGATCTTAACGAAGAAAGATCTTATTAATTGCATTTACTCTTCCGGTGTGCTGAGAACCAGTTTTTCCCAGCTTCCATTTACATTTTTCTTGTTGTTTAAAGATTGTAAACCACTATTCACTTTCCTCCCAAATTTCCAAACTGTATTTTTTGTCAATCCAACTATGGATGATAGTTGTTCATAAGTCAAATCATTACCGTTTTTCATAATATAGTAGGCAATGTAAAACGCTTTTGATATTGGAAACTTGACACCATGAAAAAGTGTGTGGGAGGTAACAGATTCCTGGTGCTGACATTGAGTGCATTTAAAAGTAAAATTGGTATTACCTCTTCCAGATTTTTTGTTTCCGCATTTAGGGCATACAAATCCATCCTTCCATTTAAGTTCTTTTAAATATTGATAACATTTAACATCTGTATAAATCTCTATAAATTCCTCATATGAAATAGTATCATTCAGAAACCTTGCTTCCATTTCCTTTTTTACTTCCTTTTTTAACTCCCAGATATTAACATCCATTTTACTGTTCATTTCATAGAGTTCTTTCTTAAGATTTTCCAGTTTTTGGTTTGCATCTAAAAGTTCCAGGGTCCTTTTCTTTAATTCTACAGTTCGTTCTTCGACCTTAGTTTCAAGTTCAAGGTTGACTTTTTGTTGTAGGTTGTCGTTTATTTCCAGTTGGTGTATAATTTCCTTTTGCGCAACATCTTTCTGGTCGTTTATTAACTTCAGTTTCTCTGATAGTGCTATAGAAAACACTATGGCTTCAAATACAAAACCATAATTGAAAAGATAAACCGTAAATGCATTAGATATAATCCATCCATTTGCCCGGAAAAAGAAAACGACGAAGCTTACAAGGATTATTGAATTACCAATCAGGAAAAACCTGGCAACCCTAAAACCACTTTGATAAATCTTAAGGGCAGTATAAAATGTTATGGCAAAGGGAAATACATAAAATACATTATTCAAATGATATTCATCCTGGATAAATAAATGAACCGACACATATAATATAGAAGTGGCAAATATTGCTATCTGAAAATTGAAATACTTTCGTTTTAAACCAATTAGGTTCCCAGAATAAAATAAAAAAGAGACAAGTAATAATATAGGGGAACAACGCTCAAGAAGATAGTTCATAAGTGGGAAGGACGGCCACAGCCATTCAAAACCCAAACCATCTTCAGTATATGTGAATAGTGCACAACTGATAGTATAGAAACAATAATATAGGTAGATCTTCTCCTTTGTGTAAAATGCCAGAAACGCATTATATACTATGAGCATTAAAATAATCCCATAATAAAGCCCAAGAACATGATATTCCGCAAAGAAATATTGTACGTAGTTTGGAATAGTTCTTATGTTGGCTGAGATTCCACAATGGTTTTTAGACAAAAAGCGGGCATATACAGTTGCTGTGTCTTTGGGAGGAATGCTTAATTCAAAACTGAAATTTTTATGTAAAATTGGCCTGTTATTAAATGGAAACTCGAATCCTACTTGCTTAGATTCAAAAAAACCGTTTTTGGTTTTAATAAAAACTTTTAGCTCACCTATGTGAGGATCAGGAAATTCTAACAGCCAAAGAGGTGATTGTGATTGATTAACAATTAAAATTTTTCTCCAATAGGCAAACCTGATGTCAGGATTATAATCAACTTCTAAATCCTTATTTTCTATAAACTGAAATTCTTGAAAATCAGGCGAACCAATATTTCTTGTAGAATCAACATATGTGTAAGATGTTTTACTGTCTGCGACAGCAGAATTGCCAGATAAATGAACAGTCTTTTGTGCTGATAGTGGACTAGAATTGAGAAACAGAAAAATGGCAATAAATCTTGAAATCATTTGCAATAATTATTCTAAGATGAAATTGCGCAAACCAAAATACAACAATCTGATAATCAATTAGATGTTCGAATTTTACGTATACCGAAATTCAATATTAAAGCTACAAAATTTTAAGCTTCTCTGAATTATATTAGTTTAAAAAATAGAATAGTGATAGCATCATCATAGATTAACTTTTATAAACAGTTAATAATTACCACAGAGATAAAAAGGATTGTTGTAGATAAGCATTCAAAAAATAAGGAAAATAAAATACCTTTTTCAATCGAAAAAGACCGGTTTTTAACTGGTCTTTTTTTTATACCCAAACTACATTCCCATCAGAAAAAAATTCTTTCTTCCATATAGGAACTTCAGCTTTGATTTTATCAATTATATATCTGTTTGAATCATATGAGCATGATCTGTGGGATGCACTTGTTATTACAACTACAGCACTTTCACCAAGATTTACTTTTCCAATTCGATGCTGACAAAAAACATAATGCAATTCCCACAATTTGCAGGCTTCCTCTACAATACTATCCATTGCAGCTTGAGCCATTTCTATCTGACAATCATACTGCAGATAATCAACAGCTTTGCCTTCATGATGGTTTCTTACCAATCCTGAAAATACAACCAAAGCCCCTGCCTTAAAATTGCATGAATTTGCAATTGCAAGTTCAAGGTTTATAGGTTCTGAAGTGATATATTTAGAAATCAACTCTAGATTCGGATTCTGCCAAGGTTGACATTTCAGCTAAATATGCAGGAGTCAGTTTTGCAACTTCGCCAATTACAATTATTGCCGGCGATTTCAATCCTTTATTAAATACAAGATCGGCGATGTCAGCCAAATTGCCAGCTACAACTTTTGACTCTGGTAAAGAACCATTTTGAATGACTGCTACTGGTGTAGCGCCCTTTCCTTCTTTAATAAAGATATCAGCTATTGCAGCTATTTTATGTAATCCCATTAGAATCACAACAGTAGAATTTGATTTGGCAGCCAGGTAAATATCACTTGAAATTTCTCCGGTTTTTAATGTTCCTGTAGTTACCCAGAAACCCTCACTAAATCCTCGATGTGTAATTGGTATTCCTGCACTAGCCGGAACTGAAATACAACTGGAAATTCCAGGAATAACCTCAACTGAAAGTCCGTGTTGTATAGCGAATTGTAATTCCTCATATCCCCTGCCGAATACAAAGGGATCACCACCTTTTAATCTTATTACATTGCCGTATTTCTTTGCGCAATGAACAATCAAATCATGGATGGCCTCTTGCTTAGAACTTTTACACCCATGTCTTTTGCCTACATATAAGAGTTTGCAACTCTTTGGAGCATATTCAAGCAATTCCTTACTGGCAAGTGAATCATATAAAATGGCATCTGCTTTCTGAATAGCCTTTAAACCTTTTAAAGTTATTAGTTCAGGATCTCCTGGCCCAGCGCCAACAAGCGTTAGTTTAGGTATTTTCATACTCAATTTAAATTACTCAATTTTCACTTTTAATAACTCAACTGATTTGTAATCTGTTTCGTTCAGATTTCATTTCTATTTGCAATAAAATCAATTATTTAACAAATATGACACTTTTGATCAAGAATATTTTTTTCGAGAGATATCAGGAATAAAAAATACTAATAAATAAATAGAGTATAATTACTCAATTTTTATCTTGACTTTTAAGAAACTATACTCTACCTTTATTTTATTATTCAAAAATACACTTACAATTAGTGTTATGGTCAAAAAGAAAATAATTGTTATCGGAAATGGTATGGTGGGATATAAATTTTGTGAGAAATTTATATCCAAATGCTCAAATTCAGATTATGAACTCATTGTTTTTGGAGAAGAACCAAGACCTGCTTATGACCGTGTTCATTTAAGTGAATACTTTTTGTCTAAAGATGAGTCCTTGCTAACAATGGCACCCCTCTCCTGGTATGCAGAGAAGGGAATAACCCTACACATTGCAGATCCAATAATTGCAATTGACCGACATAAAAAGACAGTTATTTCTCATAAAGGTTTAGAATTAACATATGATAAACTTGTTTTCGCAACAGGGTCTTCAGCTTTTGTTCCAAAAATAGAAGGAATCGACAGAGATGGGGTCTTTGTATATAGAACCATTGAAGATCTGGACATGATTATTGATTATGCAAGAAATTGTAAATCTGGTGCTGTTATCGGTGGTGGTTTATTAGGTTTAGAGGCTGCCAAAGCACTAATGGATCTTAATCTAAAAACGCATGTTGTCGAATTTGCTCCACGGTTAATGCCGAGGCAACTTGATGATGACGGCGCAGAGATCCTCAAATTCAAAATGGAAAACCTTGGAATAAGTATCCATTTAAGCAAAAGCACATCTTCTATTACAGGTGACGATGAAGGAAGTGTAACGGCAATGAAGTTTGCTGACAATACAGAATTGCCAGTTGACATGGTTGTGGTATCAGCAGGTATTAAGCCCAGAGATGAACTTGCTATACAGAACGGATTAGACGTAGGGCCAAGAGGAGGAATCGTAGTTGATAATCACCTAAGAACCTCTGACACTGAAATTTATGCTATAGGCGAGTGTGCGTTACACGGAGGTATGATCTATGGACTTGTAGCACCTGGATATGAAATGGCTGAAGTTGTCGCAGAGAACATTTTAGGCAATACTGAAAAACTGTTTACTGGTTTTGACCTAAGTACTAAATTAAAATTAATTGGAATTGATGTTGCAAGTTATGGAGACAATTTTGGAACAGCCGAACCAAGCGAAGCCATTATTTTCAAGGACAAAGTAAAAGGCATTTATAAAAGGATTAATATTTCCGCAGACAAGAAATATCTATTAGGAGGTATTTTGGTTGGAGATGCCAATGAATATAACATGCAATCTCAAATGGTAAAATCAAAAATGATCTTACCTCCTAATCCTGAAGATTTAATACTTGGTGCCCGTTCTGGTTCTGAGGAAGGTTCTTCTGGTGCAGGTGTTATGTCATTACCAGATGAAGCCTGTATATGTTCCTGCGAAAATATTTCTAAAGGTCAAATCTGTAATTCCATTACGGAAAATAATTTTGAAAAAGTAGACGAAGTAATGAAATGTACCAAAGCTGGTACAGGGTGTGGTGGTTGCAAACCCATGTTGGTAGATCTTTTAAAAGGTACTATGAAACAAATGGGAAAAACCGTTAAGAACCATTTATGTGAGCATTTTGCCTACTCCAGACAGGAAATTTTTGATCTAATTAAAATAAATGAGATCAAAAATTATAATACTTTAATCACAACATACGGAAAAGGCTATGGGTGTGAAGTTTGCAAACCTGCAGTAGCCTCTATCCTTGCATCAGTATGGAACGAACACGTGCTGAAAAAAGAACATGCAACTTTACAGGATTCAAATGATAGGTTTCTGGCAAATATTCAAAGAGGTGGCACCTATTCTGTGATCCCAAGAATGGCTGGTGGAGAAGTTACACCAGACAAATTGATTGTATTAGGTGAAGTGGCAAAAAAGTATAACCTGTACACCAAGGTTACCGGGGGACAACGAATCGATTTATTTGGAGCAAGAGTAGAACAGTTGCCAGACATCTGGGAAGAACTGATAAAAGCAGGATTTGAAAGCGGACACGCCTATGCTAAATCTTTAAGAACTGTAAAAAGTTGTGTAGGAAGCACCTGGTGCAGATTTGGGGTTCAGGACTCTGTAACATTTGCAATAGAAATTGAAGAAAGATATAAAGGATTAAGAGCACCGCACAAACTTAAATCTGGTGTTAGCGGATGTACAAGAGAATGTGCAGAAGCACAGTCAAAAGATTTTGGCATCATAGCTACCGAAAAAGGCTGGAACTTATATGTGTGCGGGAATGGAGGAACCAAGCCGCAGCATGCAATTCTTCTAGCCTCTGACCTGGATAAAGATACTTGCGTTAAGTATTTAGACCGTTTCCTGATGTTCTATATCAAAACTGCAGACCCATTAATGAGAACAGCCACCTGGTTGAATAAAATGGAAGGAGGAATTGAATATCTTAAACAAGTAATTGTAGAAGATTGCCTTGGACTTGGAGAAAAACTTGAGCTTGAAATGCAGTTCATGATTGACACTTATCAGTGCGAATGGAAAACCGTAGTAGAAAATCCGGAACTAAGAAAAAGGTTTAAATCCTTCGTTAACAGTGATAAAGAGGATAAAGAATTAGAGTTTACTGAATTGCGTGGACAGCGATATCCAAACGGCTGGGGTACAAAACTTTCAGTCGAAAACAATATTAAATAAATCAGATCCTAAAATCCAACTTTAATAAGAAACCGTAATGACCGAAACCATGGTAGAGACTTCAACTTGGATTAAAGCTTGTTCAACCAGTGATATACCAGAAAATGGAGGAGCAGCTGTAGAATTAAATGGTGTTCAAATCGCGATATTTAATTTTACCCTTCAAGGAGAGTGGTATGCATCTCAAAATATGTGCCCGCATAAAATGCAGTTTGTTTTATCAAGAGGAATGATTGGATCACATGGAACAGATTGTGAACCTAAAGTTGCTTGCCCATTTCATAAAAAAACATTCTCTTTAAAAACAGGATCATGTCTCAGTGGAGATGATTATTCAATTAAAACATACCCAATAAAAATAGAAGAAGGAAATGTATATATTAGTGCTTAAACCCTTTCTTAACCTTCTTTAAGCAATAAATGTGTGAATAAACCTTTCATCGCATTTACGAATAAAAGCCCATCAGCTCAACTAACTATTCTTTATGTAGTTGCACTATCAGCAATAGCCATACTTACCATTTTTGGTCAGATTCTGGTACAAAGTGCAATTAATAATCAGCAGCATGATTCCAAGATTGTAAATCTATCTGGAAGGCAAAGATTTCAAAGTCAAGCCATTGTGAAAATACTTTTAATACTATCTGATACATCTCAGCATCTTTCAGGACCACGAAAATCTTATTACCAAACAAGATTAGACCAATTTCTTACTAATTGGTACAAATATCATTTAGGTATTAAAAGTGGGAATTTACCCCAGCACAATTACCAGACTAAAAATAGCAAGTCTATAGATTCGCTTTTTACAGTTATAGAACCTCATTTTAAGACAGTTTATTCAGGAGCTATTAAAATGAAAAATCTACTTAAGTCTGATAGCATTCAATTTGCTTTGCCAGCTATTTCTGCATTAAAGGACAGTGTACTAATGCATGAATTTCTATTTTTAGATCTCATGGATCAAATAGTATACAATTTTGACCAAGAAGCTACAGTCAAAGTTGCTGAAATGAGGCAATTCGAAATGATCATAATGTTCATCACTCTTTTTGTCTTAATGCTTGAAGGAATTTTTATTTTTAGACCAGCAGTAATGCATATAGATAAAAATATCCATCAGCTAATTGATTCAGAAAACAATGTAAAATTGGTAAATAACCAATTATTAACCATGAATAATAAGCTGGAAACAGCTCAGGTTGAGCTCATGAAGGCTGAAGAAGAAAAGTATACTCAAAAACTCAATGAGCAAAAAATCCGGTCTGCTTCACTTATTGAAGGACAGGACTCCGAAAGAAGGCGTATTTCTTTGGAACTTCATGACGGAATAGGACAAATGCTTACCGCATTAAAACTTGCTATGGATAATCTTTCACTTTCAAAAGGCTTACCAGAAAAAGAGGCGCAGCAAGCTAAAGAAATCAAAAACCTTGTAACAGAGGTTCTTACAGAAGTTAAAGGAATTTCTTTTAATCTGATGCCATCCGTTTTAAACGACTTTGGAATAGTGTCTGCTTTAAGCATGCTTGCTGAAAAAGCAGGAATTAATTCTGGTGCCCACGTTGTATTTACACATAACTTCGACACAAAAAAAAGACTTGAGAAACGTGTAGAAGTTGGACTTTATAGGATCGCTCAGGAAGCTATGAATAATGCTGTTAAATATTCTGAAGCTTCAATTATTAATATTAACCTGAATTCTTCGTTTGATCACCTTGCACTAAATATTTCAGACAATGGCAAAGGGTTCAATATCAGAAAGTTGAATGAAAAAATAAGGGAAGAAAAAAAGTTTTCCATTGGCCTAAATAGTATGGAAGAAAGAACAAACCTATTAAAAGGGGAATTCAGAATAGTTTCATCTGTAGGAAAAGGTACTAAAATTTATGTAAAATTGTCAGGGAAAAATTAATTCCTAAAATTAAGGATGCAGAAAATCCGAATAATTCTAGTAGATGACCATTATGTGGTACGGAGCGGTATCCGGGCTCTATTTGATGATGAAGAAGATATTGAGGTAATTGGAGAAGCATCTAATGGAATTGAAGCAATTGCTAAAATCAAAGAACTGAATCCTGACATAGCCATACTCGATATCTCTATGCCTCAAATGAACGGCCTTGAAGCTGCTGAAATCATTCACAAGCTATATAGCAATACTAAAACACTAATCATGTCCATGCATGACAATAAAGACTATATACTTCGTTCGATGGAAGTTGGTGCTGATGGATATTTACTTAAAGATTCATCAAAAGAAGAAATAGTAAAAGCAATCAAAGTAGTTGCTACCGGTGAGAAATATTATAGTGGATCTATTTCTGGGATTATAGTCAATGGCTACCTTAATGTTGTCGCAAATCCAGGAATGTCAGAATCAGAAAGAAAAAAATCCAAAATTTCAAAACAGGAAAAAAGCATTTTGGCACACCTGGTACATGGCAGAAATAGTAGGGAAATTGCAGACAATCTTACTTTAAGTGTCCGAACGGTAGATAACCACCGTGCCAGAATGATGAAGAAATTAGGAGTAAAAAATGCTGTTGAGCTTGTAAAACTTGCTATAGAAGAGAAATTACTTGATGACTGATTTTTATTGATACAAAGACACCAGCAAGGGCTCCTGCATTTCCCAATTAAGCTCTTGAGAAGCAAGCTCACAACTTTGTACAAAAGACTGATATTTCAAATCATCTTCGCAAATTGATTTTATTAATTTACTGAGCGCTTCCGGACTTCTATTAAATAAAACCAGTCCAATATTGTATTTTTCAACAAGTGCCCTCATTTCTGGCAAATCAGAAACTATGACCGGTATCCTCGCATTGACATAATCAAAGATTTTGTTTGGCAATGAGTACCGATAGTTTAACCCTAAATCTTCTTCAAGACTTAAACCTAGCATTCCTTGAGATGTCAATAGAGGTAATTCCTGAAATGTTTTCTTACCCAACACTTTTACATTATTTGAACTCTTGCATTGTTCCAGGATATTTTTAAAAATCAATCCATCCCCAATTATCCAAAGTTCATATTCTGGCAGGTAAGCAAATGCTTTTATCATTAATTCTATCCCTCTACCAACATTCACTGCTCCCTGATAGATAATTATATTTGTTTTTGAATTACAAACAGGATTATCCACTTTTAAAGGCATGTTCCTGATGACGGAAACTGGAACATTATATTTCTTACTATAGGCTTCAGCAATGAAATTGCCTACTGTACTTATATACTTCAGTTTAGAGAACAAAGCTTCTTCCAACTTCAACCAAATCGCCCTTGTAAATTTCTTTTTTTGCAATTCTGGCAATTCTGTAAAATATTCATGGGAATCATATACAAGCCGGATTTTTTTGAGTCTGGAAACCAAATAACATGGAAAAATAGTGTCTAAATCATTGGCAGTTATAATGTCAGCCTTGCTAAAAAGCAAATAAAAAAATAACCTCAAATTCAATTCAAAATAAAATAATTTGCCACTATTAAAAATTATTGGCATCCTGATACACTCGTATTCTCTTTTAGACAATGGCAATGAGTCTCTTTTCTTTATCCCGACTAAAATAGGATTGAAACCATATTTAAGCAATGTTAAACAGACTTTGTGCAACCGTTGATCAACAACATGATCATTTGAAACGCAAAGAACAACTCTTTTCATCTTATTAGTTTGGAAAGTTCTGCAAATCTTATCCTGTAGGTTGACTGAAAGTCAAAACCCGAAAAATTTTTGCTTGAGTTTAAAAAAGACTTTGCTTTAATTTTGTCATTCAAATTCAAACAAATTTCAGCAAGATTAAGGCATGCGAATGGCCCATAATAGCTATTTTGTTTGGGACAAACTTTAGCGCATTCTTTGTAATAGAAAATTGCCTTTTCAAGGTTGCCAAGTTCAAATTCTGACTTTCCTAATCTGTAATAATATTCAGTTTTCTGAGGTATAGTTTGAGGCTTTATCAACAACAAGAACCTTTTGGCATCTGACCAGTTTCCTGCATCAAATAAAATTCTGGATTTTAAAGTTAAAAAATCAGGAATTTGTTGATTAGATAATTTTTCTGCTGCCTTATCAGCATAAATAGCATCATTACCTATTTTCTTTATGCTGCTTAAATACCTTTTACCCTGGATAGTATCACCTTCTAAAAAATTCAAATACGACAATTTTAAACTGGCATCCTTTTTAAAACTCTCAGATTTGTTAATTTTATTAAATTTTTTGAAATAATAAATAGCAGTATCAATTTCAAGATTGTTATATGAACTAAGTGCTTTTTGGTACACTAACATAGGTGAAGAATTATCATGAATATTTCTTAAAATTATAGATGCTTCATGAGTATTTTTATTTTTTAAATAATAAAATGCCACTAAGAACTTGATTAAATCGTCATTACCATGCATCTCCATTAAATAATCACATGCTTTATTTATGGCACGAACTTCCAGCTCAGTTTGAGGTTTGCGCAATAGCATTAGTGCATTTTTTTCCAATTCAAGAAGTGGATCGCAATTTCTACTGGAATTGACCATGTAAATACCGGTCTGAAATGAAGATCTCAATCCTACTGCATTTGCAATCCATTTATAGGTTTCTGGGATATCTGCAATAAAAGAATTAAACAAACCATAATACAACAAAGTAGGTTTATGATGCGGATACATCTGGAAGTTTTCTTTTAGCAACATATACGCTTGCCTCATCTCCAATGCAGCAAACACTTTTTCATTGTATGTACTTGCAATAAATGCCCAGTGAATCTTTATTAATGCTTTAACAAATCTCTTCTCCTCTCCTTCTTTGGAATTAGAAACCGTATCAATCCATTTTAATGATAACCGGCGTCCAAGCTGATACTTGCGCTTATCACAATTAACAAATGCATCTAAGCAATAGGAAAGGCTTTTAAGTTGAAAATTGTTTATATCCTGTCCATTTAAAAACTTAACAGGTACTTTAAAATTGAGTTTTAATATAAGATTATAAGCTTTTTTTTGCTCGGAAGAAAAATAGCAAGGTGGTGAAAACGAAATCCCATAAAAATAAACAAACAAAAAAAGGCAGGTAAAGCCTGCCTTTTTTAAAAACTTATTCAAAACAATTTATTTTTTAGAAGGTGCGGCCAGTTCTACAACAGGCGAATCCACATCGGCCAAAACCCGGCCACAGTGCTCACAAACTATAATTTTCTTTTTCTCTTTGATATCTGCCTGGCGTTGTGGTGGTACAGTATTGAAACAACCTCCGCAAGCATCTCTCTTTACCATTACAACTGCCAAACCATTTTTAAGGTTTGTACGAAGGCGGTTATAAGAAACATATAGACGCTCATCAAGCGTTTTCTGAACCTTTTCTCTTTCTTTTATGATTTTAGACTCTTCTTCTTTGCTTTCACCGATCAATAAGTCTAATTCACCTTTTTTATTTACAAGATCTTTGTTCCTGTCATCTAAAGACGCTTTTATAAGGGAAATTTCGCCATTTCTGGTTTCAATTTTAATTCCCGCTTCTTTGATCTTTTTGTCTGCAAGCTGCATTTCCAATTGTTGCAATTCAATTTCTTTCGAAATCGCATCGTATTCACGGTTATTGCGAACGTTGGTTTGCTGGTCCTGATATTTTTTTATCAGTTTTTCACATTCCTTAATTGCATTTTTGCGATTTGCTATTTCTTCATTTAATGTATTGATTTCAGAATCAAATTTTCCAATTCGTGTTTCGAAACCAGCCAGTTCGTCCTCAAGATCGCGAATTTCTTCTGGTAAATCACCTCTCATTCTCACAATCTCATCGAGATTTGAGTCAAGTGATTGAATTTTAAGGAGAGTGTCAAGTTTCTGAGATACAGTAGCTTCCATGCAACTAGAGATAATATTTTACAGGATTGGTATTAATGGTGCTAAAAAGGATTGCAATATTAGG
>JACMRH010000227.1 GCA_014376535.1 Cytophagales bacterium
GACCCTATAGAGTTGATAGAAAAATATGGTGCTGATGGTGTTAGAACTGGCATGCTCTTCAGTTCACCAGCCGGTAATGACCTTCTTTTTGATGAAAAATCGTGTGAGCAAGGGAGAAATTTCAGTAATAAGATCTGGAATGCTTTTCGTTTAATAAAAGGATGGGAAGTAGTAGATGTAGAACCGGATAAAAAAAGTCAGGTTGCCATTGAATGGTTTAAATCCAGGTTTGAAGAAGTCTTGACTGAATTAGAAGATCATTTTGATAAATTCAGGTTATCTGAAGCTCTAAACTTAACATACAATTTTGTTTGGGATGATTTCTGTTCTGTTTACCTGGAAATTATAAAACCTGAACACACACATCCACTCAGTAAAAAAGTTTACGATGAAACAATTGTAATTTTTGAGCGCATTCTGCAATTGCTTCATCCGTTTATACCTTTTATAACCGAAGAGCTTTGGCATGAAATAAGAGAACGGGAAGAGAAGGATTGTATAATAGTGTCGCCTTATCCAATATCAAAATGGTTCGATGCAGAGGTTTTGAAACAGTTTTCTATTGCTTATGAGGTTATTACAGAAATAAGGAATATTCGTAACACCAAACAAATTCCCCTGAAAGAGGCTATTCAGTTAAAGATCAGAACCGCAGATCAATCAATTTACAATAAGTTTGGTTCTGTTATTCAAAAACTAACAAACGTTTCTGCAATTCAATTTGTAAACGAAAAGCAAGACAACAGCCTTTCGTTTCTTGTCAAATCTGATGAATTTTTTATTCCTGCAGAAGGTTTAATAGACCAGGATAAAGAAAAAGAAGATAAAGTAAAGGAACTGGCTTATTTAAAAGGCTTTCTAGAATCTGTTAATAAAAAACTGGCTAATGAAAAGTTTGTACAAAATGCCAAACCAGAAATTCTTCAAAACGAATTGAACAAAAAGGCAGATGCTGAGTCTAAAATAAATGCATTGGAAGAAGACCTTAAAAAATAAAATATGTTTAACAATCTGAGTCCCATAGTCCTTAACCTGATCATAATCAATGTACTTGTCTATTTGTCTGGAAATATAATCGGTTATGGGGCAAATGAAATTCTGGCCCTACATTATGTAGGTGTAGGGGAGTTTAATCCTATTCAATTCTTCACTTACATGTTCGTTCACGGAAGTGGAATGCATATTTTCAGCAACATGCTAGGCTTGTTTTTCTTTGGGCCTGTGTTGGAAAAATACTGGGGTAGTAAAAAGTTTCTTATCTATTATATCGTTTGTGGAATAGGAGCAGGGATGCTTTATTCTGCATACATCTATTACGATATGTACACTTTAAAAAGTGCTATCAATATTTATATCCAAAATCCCGGTGCTTTAGCCTTCTCAGATTTTCTGGATAAATATGTTCATCAAGTCTATCTGCAAAATTTCAACTTTATAAATTCTTTTGCCGCTGATCCAACAAATGAGAAATATATAAATGAAAGCGTGGAATTTGTAAAATCCATTTATATATCCAAGTCAAAGACTCAAATGGTAGGTGCATCCGGGGCCTTATACGGAGTTCTTCTTGGGGTTGGAATGATCTTTCCGTACATGCAGGTATTTCTTTTATTTCCACCTGTACCGTTAAAAATGATGTACATTATAATTTTTTATTGTCTCACATCTATCTATGGAATGGTGCAGGATCAGCCTGGAGATAATGTAGCTCACTTCGCACATTTAAGCGGAATGATCGTTGGTTTTATACTGCTAAAAGTCTGGGGAGAAAAAAGATCCAATTATTATTGATCCCGCATATGGCACACTTTTTTTATTCCGGCATCAGAAGCGTTGATAATAATGTGAAACTGATGAAGGCTACCTGGAATAATATCTCGTTAAAGATCAAGAGGATAACACTGGCAGTAACTGTTTACATGCTCAGTACATCCATGACTTATATGTCTTCAGATAGGCCTCATGTGTTAAATTCTGAAGTTGAAATAGAGTCGATAGAGAAAGTTGATCTTGGTAAATTTACATTTGCAGGAGAGGTGATACCCTTCAATTCTCCTATTGTAATGAACCGATATAAAAGGGCTATGAAAAGGATTAATACTTTCAGCAAATCAAATCAGAATATGATACGGGTTTCTCAAAGGTGGTATCCATTAATTGACCCTATCTTAAAAAAACACGGTATACCTTACGATTTTAAATACATCCCAGCGGCAGAAAGTAAATTTGTACATGGCACATCATCTAAAGGAGCTGTAGGATATTGGCAAATGATGCCTGCTACTGCAAGAGGATTTGGACTTGAAGTGAATGAAGAAGTAGATGAGAGATATCATCCAATTAAATCGACTGAGGTCGCTTGCAAACTTTTAAAACATACTTACAAAATATTTGGTGATTGGACTAGCGTCGCATTAGCCTACAATGTAGGTAGTACAGCCCTATACAGGTTGAAAAAGATGCAAAGAATCGATAACATTCACTTCCTCAAATCAAACAGGGAAACAGAAAATTACTTTTTTAATGTTATGGCTAGTAAAGAGCTGATCGAGAACCACAGAAAGTACGGATATAAAACTCCTGAAAACACCAAAACATCTGAAGTAAAAGTCGTTGAAATTAAAGAATCAATTAAGAATTTAAATGAATTTGCTTTGACTCACAATATTACCATGGGTATCTTAAAGAATTTTAACCCATGGTTACGCTCTAACACACTCACTATCAAAGAGAACTCTATTAATAAAAGCTACCATTTAGTTATACCTGTTACTCAGGTGAATGAAGTTAATTCTTTATCAAAAACTATTACTTCTGATACATTGGCTAAAAATAATTCAGTAATCGATACTACGGCAACTCCATAATTGCTTCATTTGCAGGATAAATCCATTTATTTCTCTTGCAGTTCATTTTACCTCTTATTTATTTAGGATTTGCACTAATCGTTATCATTATAATTTTTTATAGTGAGAGGAAATTAGCTGCATTTATTCAGGATAGACTTGGTCCTACGGAGGTTGGCTTTGTAGGAACACTTCAACCAATTGCAGACCTGTTAAAAATGGTCCAAAAGGAAGATATCATTCCAACTGGCTCTAACTCTGTTTTATTCCGGGCATCTCCTTTATTCATCTTCCTGGTTGTTTTTGCTGGGTTTGCTTTTATACCAATCGCCCCCGGAGTTTATCCGGTAGTTTCTAACATTGGTGTGTTCTTTTGTCTAACCATAATTTCACTTGATATTATTGGTTTGCTAATGGCTGGCTGGTCTGCCGATAATAAGTTTGCATTACTTGGAGCTATGCGTTCAGTGGCCCAAATAATATCTTATGAAATTCCAATAGGCATTACAGTATTAACTGCAATAGTATTAAGTGGAAGCATGGACTTGAATCAAATCGCATTAGATCAGAGTTTCTGGACTAATAAGGAATTCTGGCTTTTAGGTATCAAACAATTAGGAATAAATACAACACAAATAGGTGGGTTTCTACATTGGAATTTATTTCAATCCCCTTTTATGTTTATCACATACATCATATTCTACATTGCAACACTAGCAGAATGCAACCGTGCTCCTTTCGATTTGCCCGAGGCTGAGTCAGAACTTGTTGCAGGTTATCACGCAGAATATTCTGGTATTAGGTTTGGTATATTTTTCCTGGCTGAATATGCCATGATGGTTTTGGTTAGTTTATTAGGTGCATTCCTATTTCTTGGAGCCTGGTCGACACCCTTTCCAAATATGGGAGCTTTTAAGTTAGGCAGCTGGACTAGTGGCGTATATGGCGAATGGAGTGCTATTGCTTGGAGTTCTTTCTGGGTAATTACCAAAACTATCACCCCATGCATTGCGATGATTTGGATACGTTGGACTTTCCCACGATTAAGAACTGATCAATTAATGTATCTATGCTGGAAAGTTCTAATCCCTTTTTCCTTATTAGGCTTTCTCTTAGTCTGTTTGGGCAAATACTTCCTGATTAGTTAATGACAGAAAAGAAAACCAACTTTTTTGATGAAGTTTACCAGGTTGCAAGGCTCATTCCAAAAGGAAGAGTTACATCATATGGAGCCATTGCTTCTTATCTCGGATCAGGAATTAGTTCCAGAATGGTGGGATGGGCAATGAATGCAGCTTTTGCTGATACATCTGTACCTGCACATCGGGTTGTAAACAGGAATGGGGTTCTTACTGGGAAGCATCACTTTCCAGGAGAAAATCAAATGCAAAAACTTCTAGAGTCGGAAGAGATATTAGTGAAAAATGATAAAGTAGTTGATTTCAAAGTATTGTATTGGGACCCTGCTAGAGAACTAAAATTATAAAGAATGAAAATTGCAGTAATTGGTGCTGGAAATATGGGAATGGCCTTTTCTAACGCTTTTGTAAAGAGAGGAATATTAAGTGCCAAAGATATTTTATTAGTTGAACCCCGAATTGAAGCTCATCCTGGTTTAAAGGATCAAGGCTTTAGTTGGTTAAGTAATTCTATTGACAACCAGATTGAAAATTGCAATATCATAATCCTGGCCGTGAAACCACAGGATTTTAAAACTATGTCTCTTGAGTTGAAAAAACATGTCAATGAGAGGCAAGTAATCCTTTCAATAATGGCAGGTATAAGTATTGAAGGAATATCAGATGCCTTAAATCAAAAAAAGATTGTTAGAAGTATGCCAAATACACCGGCAAAACTTGGTGTTGGAATTACTGGTTTTTTCTCCCAAAATCTATCTGCTGAAGAACTTCATACTATCAAAAAACTTCTTGAAAGCACAGGATCTTCAGTTGAGCTTGATAAGGAATCTTTACTAAATGCGGTTACTGCTTTAAGTGGAAGTGGTCCTGCCTATTTTTATTACTTTCTAAAGTCTATCGTAGAGGCAGGTGAAGAATTAGGCTTGCCTTATGATTTAGCTCAAAAATTAGCTTGTGAAACAATGAATGGCTCCTACCAATTAATCAAAGATTCAAACATGAGCTTCGATGAACTTATTAAGGCAGTTACATCAAAAGGTGGTACAACTGAAGCTGCTTTAGGTGTTTTTGATGGGCATAATATTTCAGAATGTATAAAAAAGGGAGTTTTACGTGCAGAAGAAAGGGCAAAAGAATTGTCTTCGAATAATTAAATTTTAAAGTGTTCCATTTCCATTTGGAATTGGTGCAATTTAAAATGATTCTAAATAATCATTGATATTCTTCAAATCTGTTTGAATAAGAGAGTTTTAAGGAAAGTAACATTAGAAAACACAGTTTTAACAGCATTTCGTTCAATAATTGTATTTGTTTAGTCCGAATCGCATATTAGATTTGCAATCGCTAAAAAGTAGCGACGACACTATCAAGGTATTTCCACTCTAATATGAATATTAGCTTTACGCCCGGGACCTCTAGAATTATCAAGCCGGTTTTAGCACTTATCATATCATTAATCTTCTCTTTTCAGGCTTTCTCCCAAGCCCCGGCAGCTGGTGGTAACGCCGCTCTTGCTGAAAAAGGAAAAGTACTTTTTGAAAACAACTGTAAGTCTTGCCACGCCATGGATGAGGTGGTGGTGGGTCCTGCATTAAGAAATGTACAGGCTCGTCACAAACAGGAATGGTTGCTAAAATGGATTAAAAACTCTCAAGCATTAATTGGAACAGGAGATAAAGAAGCTATTGCCATCTACGAGCAATATTCAAAGCAGGCTATGCCAAGCTTTGCATATTCTGATGATGAAATTAATTCAATTCTAGAATGGATAAAAATAGCTCCAGCGAAAGCGGCAGCTGGACCCGTTGTTAAGGCTGGAGACGCACCTCAAGCAGCTAGTGAGAATACTACCTTTATCAACGCTTTGCTTTTCATTTTTGTAGCATTGCTAATTTTGATGTTGATCGTTTTGTTAACTACTATATCAGTTTTAACTAAACTTCTAAAGCAAAAAGATACATTAACTTCTGACGAACAATACCTTGTAGAACAGAAATTTGATGTGGGCGCAGTTGTAAGAAGTACAGCTTTCAAATTCTTTGTAGCATTCTTCTTTATCTGTTTTATCGGTAAAGCAGGTTTGGATGGTTTGATGGATTTAGGTATGCAGCAAGGTTATGCTCCAAAACAGCCAATACCATTTTCACATAAACTTCACGCAGGAAAGTACAAAATTGATTGTAACTATTGCCACACAGGTGTTAACAAAAGCAAATCAGCAAACATTCCTTCAGCCAATATCTGTATGAACTGTCACAATCAGATTAAAACAGAATCTCCAAATCTGAAGCCTCTTTACGAAGCAGTTAAAAACAATAAACCTATTGAATGGGTTCGTGTTCACAACCTGCCGGATCATGCTTACTTCAATCACTCTCAGCACGTCAAAGTAGGTGGTATCCAGTGTCAGCAATGCCACGGACCAATCCAGGAAATGGAAGTTGTTCAGCAGTACTCCCCTTTAACAATGGGCTGGTGTATCAATTGTCACAGAGAAACTCCTGTGAATGCTGAAGGAAATAAATATTATGACAAGTTAGTTGTCTTACACAAGCAGCATTCTAAAGAACCAATGAAAGTTAAAGACATTGGTGGTCTTGAGTGTTCAAAATGCCACTATTAATAAAAATCACCAAGATCCTGTATTAATTATATGGAAAACACTAAAATCTACTGGAAAGGTCTTGAGGAGCTGAATAACAATCCGGAATTCATCAAGAACTCTTTAAACGAATTTCCAGAGAGCGTTAAGAAAGATATTTCTACTGAAGAAGGTGGAGGGAGTAACCGCAGGGATTTTTTAAAACTAATGGGTTTCAGCGTTGCAGCAGCATCTCTTGCAGCTTGCGAAACCCCAGTTAAAAAAGCTATACCGTATTTAATTAAACCTGAAGAGATTGATCCTACCAATGCCAACTGGTATGCATCCAATTATATAGATGGTGGTGATTATGCAAGTATCATTGTTAAAACACGTGAAGGTCGTCCCATCAAAATTGAAGGAAATAGAAAGTCTTTAGTTACAAAAGGGGGAACTTCTGTTAGGGCTCAAGCTTCAATTTTAAGCCTTTATGATGGTGAAAGATTGAAAACCTTCACCGAAAAGGGAAATGAAGTGGCCACGAATGTTGCCGACAATAAAATCATTTCTAAACTTAAAGAGGTAAGTGGTTCTGGTAAAGCAGTATATGTTGTTACATCAACCGTACTTAGCCCTTCTTTAAATTCAGCAATTGCTGAGTTTGCTGCGAAATACAATGCCAAAGTAGTTGCACAGGATCCTGCTTCTGCTTATGGAATTTCAAAAGGAAATGAATTAAGCTTTGGTTCTGCCTTTATACCTTCTTACGATTTCAGTAAGGCGAAAACCATCGTTAGTATCAATGCAGATTTTCTGGGAACATGGCTTTCTCCAATAGAATTTGCTAAACAATATGGTGCTGTTAGAAAGGTTAGCGAAGCTAAGCCTACTATGGCAAGACACTACCAGTTTGAGTCTATTATGTCTCTAAGTGGTGCAAACGCAGATTTTAGAACGATGATCAAACCATCTCAGGAAGGTTTGGTTGTTGCAAATTTATATAATTTAGTAGCTGAAAAACTGGGCGGAAGTACCATTAGTGTTTCTGAACTTCCAGGATTAGCAAATTTGAAAAAGGCTGCCGCTGATTTAGTTAGTACGAAAGGCGAATCTTTGGTAGTTTCTTCGTCAAATGACCCCAATGTTCAGGTGATTATCAATGCCTTAAATAACCTTTTAGGAAGTTATGGGACTACAATTGATATCAATAGAAAAAGTAATGCTAAGAAAGGAAATGATGTTTCATTCACTGAATTTGCATCAAAGGTTAAATCTGGTGAAGTAGGTGCCGTTATATTTTATAACTCAAATCCGGTATATGCCAGTGCATTTGGAAAGGATCTGGCAGCAAATCTTTCAAAAGTATCTCTAAAAGTATCTTTAGCAGACAGAGCAGATGAAACTGCATCTTTATGTGATTTTGTTACTCCAGACCATCACTATTTAGAGTCATGGACTGATGCAGAACCTAAAACTGGTTCATACAGCTTAGGCCAACCAACTATTACCCCTTTATTTAAAAC
>JACMRH010000228.1 GCA_014376535.1 Cytophagales bacterium
CATAATAATTGCCGGTTTTGGTTGCTGTCCAGATTTGATTATTTGCTGAGGTGCAATTTTGTTGTAAAACTGTGGCTCCATTTTCCAGGCATAGCATGAAATGAACCGGCTTAATCGCATAACTTCCTGGAGCCAATGTCTTACATGCTTGTCTCCCAGTAGTCCCTCCAATACACACCCCACAAGCATCAGTTGAGGCAGTACCACCAGCAATTCCATTACAATCTTTTGGAGTACTTGCATACAAAGGTTTCATTTTTTCGGCCCACATCTTTTGGATGCTTGCCGCACCCGCCGCATTCGGATGCACGCCATCCGTGTTTAATTCAGAAGGATGTGTAGAAAACCAGGTGTATAAGTCAGGGCCTGCAATTAAGTTGTTCTGGGTTGTGAGATCGTCTATTGCTTTTAGAAAATCCGGGTGTACCTGCCATTTTACCGCTGCCTGGTTTGTCCCGATCATTCTTGCCAATATAGGTTGGATACCCGCATTTTTACATGCTGTAATTACAGTTTGAAGATTGTTTTTAAAGAGATTAACGTTTCCATTTCCACCGCCCCAGGCATCGTTTGTACCCATTTCAATCGCCCAGTACTTTGCGTTGCCGGCGTTGCTCAGGTACTTTGAAAGATCTGTCGCCAGGTTGCTGCTCGAAATGCATGGAATTCCTGCTTTTACCATAACCGGGTTGTAGCCAGGATAGGTTTGTGTGATAAGGTCTGCATAATTTTGCGCCGGAGGTGTTCCTTTGTATGTGTTGGCTGTAATACTTGTTCCGGGGAAAAACCACAGGTCATTGCCATTTGCAGACATATCAAAAACTTCTATTTCATCCAGATTTCCCCCTCCATTTGATATGTTCATTTTGATCCAGGAAGCCCCGGCAAAATCTACCAAATGGCCTCGCGCAGTAACATTGCTACCTGAAACAGTGAGTACAGTTGTCCATTGTCCATCTGCACCATTGGTAGAATTTGCTGATTTTTGAATAGTATAATCCATAGGAACTCCCATATTGCTTTTACAGCTTCCGGCACTTGCTATTACATCTGACCAGGTATAGGCCGGACTGTTCCAGTTAAAAAACACTTTGGAAGGACCAGTTCCAACTTTCAATGCCACCCAAGAGTTGTTGCTGATAGCAAAACTGGTTCCGCCATATTTATTGTCTGTTAAATAAGAAACATTCCCTTTTGAACTGGAGGCTGATTTACCTCTTGATAGAATTGGGTTGGGAGTAATACCATAAACGTATTGGGATACTAGCAATACTATTAAAAAACAAAAAGAAGGTATCTTCATATTTAATTTCATCTTTATATAATTATTGTTTTACAACTTTTAATATTTGCGTTTTGTCCCCTGAAGTTAATTTTAACAGGTAAATGCCTGGCAAGAGTTTGCTTCCCACTTGTTTACTTTCGTTGCCCTGGCCCTCTTCAAGTTTAATACCTCCCAAATTCGAAATTGTGTATTCAAATTCACCTTGTCCGGTAATCTGAAGTTCATAGGTAAAAGGATTAGGTGCGCAATACATTTGATTAAGATCTGAAGAATTAAACTGCTCGTCCATTAGTGCAGTGATGACGCAGTTACTTCCTGAGTTTTCAATAGACAGTACAGAAGTATTTGCATAAACGTCTTTAATATGCTGTGCAGAATTTTGCGCACTTACCAGATTTCCCCAGGACATAAAGTATGACCAGGGAGCATCCATGTCAAAACACAGTTGAATATCTGGTATTGGACCATTTTCTGTCATACCAATCAATTTTTCACCTTTTACAATGGTGTACAACTTATCAAACATAGATTTTTGAGTTGTATAGTTGTAGTCGCCAGGGTAGGAATCATAGCCTAATAAATCTACTTTGGAATTTCCAGGGTACCAGTCCGCCTCTGGCGAAGACCAGGACCATATTAGATTATGAATACCATGGTAATTTGTGATTCTGTCGTAAATGATATCGTAGAGTGCTTTGCAAGGTGCAGCCCCCTTTGCGCCCCACCAAAACCATCCTCCTCCTGCTTCATGCAATGGCCTCCAGACAACCGGTACATTTGCATCCCGTAATTTTTTTAGTTCTACCGCTATTGCATCAATATCCCTTATAATATCTTTGTTTTGTTGAGTGCCGGCTTTTACTGCCTCTCTAACATCAAAGGTGGTTGATGCTGTGTAAAAAGTGTTTGTTCCTACTGTACCTCCTGAAGGCGAATGCCAGTGCCACTGAAAGCTCACTATGCCTTTCTTGTTCGTACTATTATACCAGGCGATAGCGGCTTCGGGTTGATTGTTAGGATCTGCTCCAAATGAAGAGCCACCGTTTGCCCATTTGTAAGGATAACCTGCAGAATAATGTTGAAAATCAAAGGCCCGTAGCATAGGTGTTCTACCGGCAATTGTTTTCAGGTTGTCGAAATAGTCGTCAGTTTGTCCGGATATGATTTTCTTCCCAAACTGACATTTCATAAAATTGTAAAGATTTTTAACTGATGCAGTTGCCGAAGGATCTATTAATGAAGCTGCAAGATTGTAGGTATGTCTGGCTGAAGTATAAACAGTGAACTTGTCCACGTCCATATACCCCCAGTTGTTTACTATGGCAAGGGTATTGCTCCCTTTGTTCAGATACACACCGCCTGCATCAAGGTCAGTAAAATTAGTACTGGCCGGGAAACTAAGGCTTCCGTTAGACGTTCCGTTTACAAAAAGATCCTGTGTTTTCTGGCCCTGGTTTGCCCGGTAGGTTACCACAACTTTATAGAGACCGGCGGAAGGTACAGATAACGCAACCGTCACTTTGTCGCCGCTGGCATCAAATCCAGTTACATAACTGCCACTTGAGTTTCCAGTTTGACTGGCAATTGTAACACCTGTAAGCGTACCGGTTTCTGCTTCGACCGTGGTGATAAGATTTTGAGCATCTGTAATTCTAATGCAAAAGAGGCAGAGAATCAGTAAGTATTTTTTTATCATATGACAATTGAAATTATGTTATATAAGCTATCCTTAAATGCTACAATCTTTGTTTGAAAAAGTAAATTGAGAAGATGAGTTTTTCTATAGAAACTTATTTGTTTCTCCTACAGGCAAAACTGAATTGGGTTATCATCTCCAACTCCCCTCCTTCCTTCAAGGAGGGGTGGCTGAAAGCCGGGGTAGTGAAATTTGGCCAAAGGCCGGGGTGGTTGTTTGCCAACTAGTTTGATTTTGTGATTATATGGAAATATTGGCCGCTTTTGAAATGCTATTCTGTAAGCCTGTTGCAAAAAAAGATTATATTAAGGTGAAGGCATTAGAACTTGCACCAACCACCCCACCCTGCGGGCACCCCTCCTTGGCAGGAGGGGATTTGGGGTACAGCGGATTTATGCATTCTTAATTTTTCAATATTTTGTGAATTAAGTTTTACTCTCCATTGAAAATGATTAACAATTGGACTAAAGCTTATTGGTTTTTGACCAATTTCATTGTTTTCTCGGTAAAATCGTCCTTGATTTTAACCACATAAATCCCTTGAGGCAGAGAGCTACCCAGAGTTGCTTTTCCATTGGAAGCACCCTCTTGCAGTTTTAATCCTTCCATATTGTATATGATGTAATCAAATGCTCCTTTGTGTTCGATGGTAAAATCAGTACTTGTAGGGTTAGAAAAAACACCTAATATTTCGTCTGTGGTAGCATCAGATTTTGATTCGTCTTCTAAACCAGTAATGGTGCAAGGCATATTAAGCGGAAACCGGCTGGAAAACTTCCAGAATTCATTGTTTGTATTAAAATTGGAACTACTCTCAGTCGAATGTCCAAGACCTGCCACCGTAATAAACACTACTTCAGTTCTGCAAGTCCCTGGACCATAGTATTTTTTGGTGTTTGTATTACTCCTACCAACGGGATATGGACTTGTAATTTTAACGGGTGCAGTTATATTATTTCTTTTTACCCACCCGTCAATGATAGCCTGAACCCCACTGTATTTAACAAAATCATCCTTATCCCCATGAATGTGAATTAGGGGGATAGGACGGGAGCTTGTAAAGTTTGCTCCCCATAATGGGTAACCTGAGGCAGCACCAAATGCCGCTATTTTATTTGCCATTTTATTTGCTGCATGATAAGTAAACATCCCGCCCAATGAGAAACCATTAATATAGACGCGGTTTTTATCAATTTTGTATTGCTCATACATTTTGACTATGATGGCTGACATAAAATCTATATCCGAGTTTCCAGATAAGTCCCAGCTGCCGCCAATTGCGGTTGGATAAACCACGACAAACCTGGCTGTATCTGCAATCGAAGTAAAAGGACGCCATCTAGCATGTTCCGGGCCCGAAGCGCCACTTCCATGGCAGGCAATTACCAAAGGTCTGTTTTGGGCTAGATTTTTAGGGGCGTATACAACCATGCTTCGGCTTTTTCCATTTACCATAATTGTCTGGTCTTGCGCAAAGGAGGTTATAGGAATTAGAAAACATAACAGCGTAACTAGTTTTATAATTTTCATACTTTTCAGGTTAATTTTGAATACGACAAGCGACATTCTTATAAGTAACGGATCTTGATAAAAATAGAGATCTCAAATAAACTTGCATCAAAAAAAACCAGGGTACGGTCAATGCCTTACCCTGGGTCTTAACAAAAAAATTAATGGATTACAACGGTCTATTCCTTCACTACCCGGTAAATCTTTTCACCAAGTTTTATAAAATAAAGCCCACCTGGAAAAGGGGTTAGATCGGCTGAGGTGCCAATACCAGTGCCCATCACATTACCAAGTGTATTGACCAAAATCCAATTCTGTTGTTCACCCCAGCTTATCTGGCCTTTTGTTGGCGAAGGATAAACAACTTGTGAAGTTGTTTGCGAGTCGGTAAACGAATTGTCTGTAATTGCTGTGACGATGTCAGTTCTGACCAGGTTAAAATCATCAACATTTACCCAGTTGCCTGCATTTGCATCTGAAAATACACCAACCTGAATTGAACCATTAGTCACTTTGATGTTTGAAATACTTACTTGTTTCCAGTTTGCAATAGCCTGATTTATTGAAGTATTTATTTCAGTTCCACCAAAATTTTTGGCATAAATCTGCGCTTGTTTCTGGCCACCGCTGCTTTTAACCCAGGCAGACAAAGTGTATGTTCCATTGGGAACAGAGATATTTTGTAATACACTTGCCTGATAAGCTGAGGCGCTGTATTGTGACAATATAAATCGTCCCGGAATATGGCTCCCACTGGCATTGCCGTTCGGGTCAGGGGTAATATTTGTCCAGTTTGTCCACCCTGTGATATTGGTTACAGCAATTCTGTCAGCCTCGAAATTTGGGTTTAAAACATAATTGTTTCCGCTCCCGACTGTCCAGGTTCCTTCTGCTGCATTAATATTCCATTGACTTAATGAATGGAAAACCGGAGTTGTTCCATTGAAAGAAATCGGCATCCACTGATTATAACCAATACCGTTTCCGGCAAAATCTGCCCAGCGGTCGCCGCCAAATATTACGAAGGAGCCGGTTTTACCCTTTACTTCTACCGCCAGTCCACACTGTGTTACGTGTGAATAATCCTTGTCTGTACCCTGGATTACAAACTCTTTAGAATAGGGCCCAAAAATGTTTGTAGCCGAAATGCAATAGGTTTGAGAAGTGTTCCAGCCATGAAGATCGGAGGAACAAAAATAGTAAGTCCCATTTTGCTTAAACATGATACTTCCTTCCCTTCCTCCTGCACTGCTGTTGTAAATATTTACTGCTGGTTCGGCATTTAGGTAATCTGAAGTACGTAAAGCTGAAACATACAGATGGCTTCTACCAGACCTGTTACTAAAAACTAGATATGCTTTTCCATCTGAATCAGTATAAACCGATTGGTCGCCGGAATTGTCATTGACCACATTGGTGATCACCATTTGGGTATGATGGTAAGTAAAATGTCCGTTAGGAGTGCTGCTGGTAGCAAATGCCAGACCACCGTTTCCCTGCACAAGCAATACATATTTTTTGGTAGTAGGGTTATAGGTAACTCCTACCCGTCCCACCCAACCGCTGTTAATATCCGATGTGGTCATTACATTCCCTTCAAACTTCCATTTCGCCAGGTCAGTGGAAGAATAACAAGTAATGGCGTCAAAGGAAGAATTACTGTTTTTCCCTCCAGCTGGATTAGCATAATAAGTAACAGCTCCATTGTACTTTGGTCCGTACCAATACCAGGTATTGCCAACTTTCAACACACCCCCACCCTGAGAATAAATAGGATTACCATCGGTGTCCTTCCAGAAAACATCATTTTGAATTTGCTGAGCATGTGCTGCATAAATTGCTACCAATAAAAGTGCAGTAATTAATAATCTTAATTTTGAGTACATGTATTTAATTTTAAAAGTATCCTGTTTAGTTGACGGCATTTAAATCAAACCTTTAGCTTATTTAATTATCTTGGTTTCTAATCAAATACCTGGCAGAATTAAAAATGTAATGGTGGGGCTTCGATAATTTAAAAAAAATAAGTTCAGAAGGCTTATATCCCTTCTGAACTTTTAAATGTAAATAAGTAGAACAATTAACAATTTTTACCTCATTAAATTAATATTTAATGACCTTTTTATTATAAACCTGGTTATCAGTTTCAATTTTCACTAAATAGGTACCTTTAGCTAAATCATGGCCTAAAACCGAACCATTCTGGTATTTTCCTTCAGATATTTTTTCTCCTTCTAAAGAATAAATTGTAACGTTGAACTCTTTGCCGGCTTCAATCCTGAATTCCTTTTCGAAAGGCTGTGGAAATATATTTACCTTATTATCAAAGTTTTCTTCTTCCAGGCCAGTAATTGTGGATGTTGTCAATACAAAGTGCGCTGCTGAATGATTTGGTAAATTATATTGAAAAGTATTTCCAATAATACCCGTTATATCTTGCCCTCTTTTGATCTTTTGTGATGAAGGGTCAAAATAATAAACCTCTGCTTTAGTATAGATTTTTGTACCAGCAACAGTAAAAGTACCATTGGTTGTACCAGTCATAGTTTTGGATATGGCAACTATGTGAAGTCTGTCATCATTGGTTTTAGTTTCTGTAGAAGCATATACCGTTGCATTCGGCACATCTGAAGAATTGGCCTGTACATATGTATCTCCGTAGGTAGAATTCTTTCCATCATAATTACGGAACAGTTTAAAACCTGCAGCAGCATAAGCTGTTGGCCTTGTGAAGTATGTTGCTACTTCAATGTCTTCCTGACCATAAACACCCAGGATATCTGCCACGTATAAACCACTTACCACTTTGGTTTCATCGTAAGACGAGTTCCATTCCGTAACACCCATTTTTAAGCCGGGAAATTCAGTATTGATAATGCCTTTATATCTTCTCATTAACTGAGGAGCATTTCCGTAATATCCCATTGGCCCGGCACCTCCCTGGATAAAGTATTTCGAATCCCACAGTATCCTTGGGGCTTGTAACAGATCCCATTCGTTGTTTCCTGTGTAATTCAAAAGATCATTTGGATAAAAATGCCAGTCAAAAACATCAATCAATGGAGATCCAAAAGCTGTTGACCTTGTTTTCATTTCTCTCAAATAGGTCTTCAGATCGACTGTAACCAATCCATACCATCCGAAACTCACGAAACCAAGAATTGACGAACTCGGGTCTAATGTTCTTATCATTTTACCAAATGTTTCATTTATCTGCGCCAGTTCAAGTGGAGTTACAAGTTTGGTCTTGATCTTACTGTGGGTGGAATTCCATAATTCAGGTTCGTTATCTATCTGATAATATTTCACACCTCCGTTACTTGCTTTACCATATTTTTTTACCAGCCAGGAAACTTCCTCGTCCAGGTAAATAGCATTGTCGGTCTTGTCTGGTGGATATTGATAAACTCCACCAGGTTTGTTGGCATAAGCAGGTATCCATCTATTACATGGTGCATTGCAGGCAACAGCTCCATTTCCATCTGCTGAAACATATCCCATCGCTTGTAAAGTGATCATGCTTGCACGCTTGGCTTTATTGGCAGAATCAACCAGTGCCTGGACGGGAGAGCCGGAAACAGTCCTCCAGGTATTTTTATTAATTTCTATTGCATCTAACCACCAGTCATCGCTGCTAAAGATATAATCTGAGCCTGCATTCGAAAAGTTATTTTCCCAATTATAAGCTGAACTCCTGTTTCCTCCAAACCGGCTTACCGTAGGATTTAATGTGTCCGCACCAATGGCCTTGTAGGTGTTTGTACCGTAAATATTTGAACTGATAGGTTTTCTACCCTGGCTTACATCTATGGTAAAATTCACTTTAGTTTGACCGATACTATTGAATGCAAAGGCTATTCCGATTAGTACTCCAAATTTTTTTTTCATTGTTGTTAGTTAATTCTCCCTTTATCCGGTCACTATTTTCTTTTTCGCAATCCTTTGCTAAGTCAATTTTGAAAACAAAAGGTATTCCTAAAAGTTAAATTTTTTATCTGATTATTCTTTTACGACTTTACTGAGTTGAGACTTATCTCCTTGCAGAACTTTAAGCAGATACATGCCTTTTGAGATTTGCTCATTTATTTTAAGATTATCTTCTCCAGACCCCTCAATTAAAATTTCCCCTGACATAGTCATTAATTGGTAACTAAACTTGCCATTAACCTGGATCGAAAGATTATCTGTAAAAGGGTTAGGATAAATAGAAGTCTCTGATAATTCTTCTACTTCAAGTCCGGTTACTGTTCCGTTTAAAGATTGTTTTCTGAAAAAGTTCCAGAGTTCATAAGTTGTATTTACACCAGCTGGGTCGATGGAATGCTCGTGATATTTATTGTAAAGAGATACCAGTTGAATACTACTGTTTTTACATGGCCCCCAGAATTCCATAGTGGATTTAGAAAGGGGCTTGTTTACCGGATATGGAGTAGTTTTTGTTCCGGTAGAAGGACACTGGTTCCACGTTCTCCATTTTTGAATTGTGGCTAAAACACCTTGCTGGTTTCCGTTAGGTGTATAATAAACTACATTATCTGAAAGACCATGAACATGGATGATTGGCATAGGCCTGGAACTTGTTACCGGATTGCCGAATAAGTAACCTGAAACCGGTCCGATTGCGGCAACTTTATTCGCTATTTTATTTGCAGCATGATAACTCATCATTCCACCCATAGAAAATCCTGTTACGAAAACCCTGTTGCGGTCAACACCATACCGGGTAACCATGGATTCTATGATGGCTGATATAAAATCTGAGTCTTTGTTGCCACTAACATCCCATGAATTCCCTTCACCCTGAGGATAAACTACTACAAATTTGGCGGTATCAGCAACCAAATCCCATTTAGTTTGTGTTCTCTGTTGGCTGTAGACGTTGCCCAGGCCATGCATTGAAATAACCAAAGGCCTGTTTTTAAGGAGTCCTGAAGGAGCATAAATAAACATGGTCCTACGGTTATTTTGTCCAGGAACAGCAATAGTTGTTTCTTGTGCTTTTGTTAAATAAGGAAGCAGTACCAAACTTGCAATAGTGGCTGCCTTGCTGACAGTGGTTATGCCAGAATACAATGATAGGAATAATTTTGTAAACGTGTTTTTCATACCTGATCCGTTTAAAGATGTGCTTTAAAGTAGCTACAAAGAGAGGCTGAAATAGTAAAGTAAGGCCAGTTAAAAAATTTACAAAAAGTAAGATTGAAATGAATGTTTTTTAAATATTCGTCTTGAAAAAGCAGCTCTAGTCTGGCCTGAATCAATAAAAAATTTTAGTCTTTAATAACATTTAACTAATTGAATTTCAAATAATTATTTAGATTGGTTTTATTATTATTTGTCCTACTTCCTGGCTTTGTAAGTTTAATTTTTTACAATTTTCAAGTACTTTAACACCTTTCCATTTTCTTGTTTTATCAGCAGAGTGTACAACCCTGAAGATAGGTTTTTGCCAATCTCACATTCTCCAATACAGCTTCCCGATTGCATAGTTTTACCATACACATCAGTCAGGCTAAACTTAAAGGGAAACTTGCTTTTGATGAGACAATGAATATCAAAAGGATTTGGAAAACAAAAAGCAGTATTCTCCAATTCAGGATTTTCTTCCAGTCCAGTTATAATAGACTTCAGTAAAAATTGTTGGTTTGTGTAATTACCAAAAGCATATTGGATAGCTCCTCCCCCATCAGTTATAGACGAATTGAGTATATCTACCGCTTTAAGACTAAACTTATTAAGCAATTCGTAATATCCATTTCCTAGATCAACTAAAGACCAAAGCTGGTTATCGTCGCCGTTATAGGGATATTGAATGATGGTTGCAAGATTATCCAACGAAGATTGATTTACATCAAGTGCAAAACCTGTACTCTTATTGATTATTTTGTAAAACGGCCCTACCGGAATTACATCCCAAAGCTGATTACTGGATTGAGAACTGGTTGCCTGAACAATGGCTGCTGCTGAACTTGCACTTTCTGCCTGTAAAGCTTTATTGCTATGCCTTGCTATTATCTGAAAAACACCACTTAAAGGTGATTTCAGCGAAACAGGTATTACAAAGGTCGTAATTGATTTACTCAAAGAGCTGTGAATAAGTTTTTTATTAGAGACACCTGGTCCGGTAGATTTTACACAGTTTTCGTTAGCAGAAGTTCTATACATAGTTGGTGTACCTATTGTATTGAAAGTTGACAAGTCAAATGCAAAATCCTGCCCGATTGCATTTGTATTACATACAACTATCACCAATTCAGTTCCCTCTGGATTAATAGCTGCTACAGTATTTCCATTGTTTGATTCTATGATGGTGTATCCTTGTTTGATGAACCTGGAGCATTGCATCCGCACATAGTATGACTTCGCTTTGTAGTATGTCTGATTGCTGTAATTGGCTGGTATTAAGCCCCAGACAGGATCTTGATCTGTCATAAGTTGCCAATCGCACCATACAACAGGTTTCATATCGCGAAGATCTGTTAGTATTCTTTGTGCTACAACCAAATGGTTGTCCAATCCGGAAGCATTCACGCTTAATGGCCCCGTTTCAGATTGCCAGACTTCTTTTCCGTGTTTTTTACCTAATAAATAAAACTCCTGCCTTTTAGAGCCCGAGTAACTATGGGCATTGATCTGACCAATTTTAGAAAGAATATTCCCGGCCGCATCATAACCATTTATTCCGTTTACAGCCTCATCAATACTGTTTGCGTCCATTGCACTGATCCTGCAATAGTCTAAGATCTTTTTTTGAGACATTTTAGCATATAGCTCAAGGATCATTTTCTGCTGATTTCCCTGATTGAACTTACAACCTTCCTGGCCTCCATTTGCTTTCCACCAACCCGAAAATGGTTCATTAAATGGATCTAACGAATGAAAAGTGATATTTTGCTGATCCTTATAATACCTTACTACCTCTGTCAAATAGTCTGCAAAGGCCGTATATTGGTCATCCTTTAAATTATCAGAACCATCCGTATTTCCAGAGACGCAACTACTTTTTGTCATCCAGTAGGGTGGTGAATTAGAGAATGCTTCATTGATAACATCTTTTCGAAGGGAATTAAGTTTAAGGAGGATCTTTCTTTGTCTTGCATCCTGGCTCCAATCGTATGATGCTGTTACTGATGCTTTGAAGCCTGGTACTGCTCCTCCATCAGCCCTTAAATGGTTATGCGAAGGGTTGTCTCCACCACCAATATTATACCTGAACACGTTCATGTTCAACTCATCCGGACTTGTAATCCATCTGCATATTTCGTCTACTTTCGTATCAGTAAAACCACCTGCCTTATTAGCCCACCAACAGAGGGAAGCACCCCATCCCTTCATTTCCTGGTAACGAATGGAAGGATCTATTTTGACTTGAGTTTGACTTACTGCATCCTTTAGAGATAAGCCCAGACAAACCAGAATTAGTAATATGGCTTTTTTCATCATTGTAAAATATGAAATTGACGAAGGAATTCTTGACAAACCTGTAATGATGTTAACAGGCAAAAATTATGTTTAAAATAAATACCCGCCGGTTTCCAAAAACTAACGGATATCCGGATTTTTATTTTCAGTATAAAAAAAACAGTTAAACTATATCGGTTTAGCAATACAATTTAACTGTTTGAAGATTTTTTTTAAATTATCTGGAGATAACCTCTTGTCAATGAGTTGTGTAAAAATATACCCTAAGTAATTTTCAGCAGAACCTCTTCGATTTTCTCTCTGTTAAGAGGTTTTTCAAGATAGCCATGGATATTGAATTTATACACCTTTTGAATGTCTTCCACATTTTTTGAAGAAGTAAGTAAAACTATTTTAATCTTATCCTTACATGCTAAATCTGTATTTTGGAATTCCTGAAGAAACTCAATTCCATCCATTACAGGCATTTTGATATCCAACAGTATCAGATCGGGACAGCACTCATCCTTCTCGCCTATAAAATTTGCTTTTATAAAATCAAGAGCTAGTTTGCCATTAGTTACCACATGAACTTCTTCTGCAATATCTAATCTTTTAACCCACTTTATGCTTATGTAATTACATATTAACTCATCATCAACCAATAAAACTTTATTAAAGGGCTTATTCATGAGTTAGTAATTGAGTCCTTTTAAGGCAAACAAACTCATTGTCTATAAGCATATTATATTGCTTCTCAACAGGCCTTACCTCCCTTTTTAATTTTCCTACCACTGCCTTCCAGAATTTCTCAGGAATTCTACCTTCATCTACATCTTTGATTGCATATAACAGTTTCCAGAACAGATTATGATCCCTTCCATTGTTATACTTAGTTTGTTCCAACAAATATTCTAATAGCTCAACCTTTTCCACTTTAGTTAATGATATAATCTGTGCTGTATGAATTTAAAATAAAGTTTTGACGGTCCTTGTCAGGCTCATTCCTATTTAAAGTCTCCAAAAGCTTCTCAACTTTCTTCACAACCACATTGGTACTGGTTTTAAGACCATCCAGCAGAACAGGGTCAACTAAAATGCTATCGCCCGTACACTCTTCTATGTGATCAAAATTTGTTTTTGCCAAATGGTTTATTTCAGCTTTATAACCCTCAAGAACCTGGAAGATAGAAGAATCCACATTAGATAATTTCATTAACATTAACTCAACCCATTCTATAGACTGAATTGAATTTTTACAGATCGAAAGAACTCTCAATGCGAGTAATTCATTCTGTTTTTTAATTTTCCTTTGCATTGCTGAATTATTAGCTTTTTTTCTTTTAAAAAATCAAGCCAATGAAGAGTAATTATACTCTAACTTTTAAAAAAAATATAATTAAATAATAATTCATCTGAATTTGAGTTTTGACATCCAATTTGGTCGGAGGTTATTATAATCCAGTTCGATATATACGAAAAGCGACTAACCATTTATGATCAGTCGCTTTTTAAAACTTTATATGGTAAAACTATTCTTTTCTATTTTTAGAAATATGTCCAGCTTTTACATAAGAAATCCTAGTTTTTTTGGAAAGGAGATTGTAATCCTATTTATACCATGCATTATTTTTTCACAATTTTAAAGTATGAGTTCCCGGATTTTAACACATAAACACCTGCTTTCAGGTTATCACCAAATATAGCTGAACTCACATTTTTAAATGTTAAGACTTGTTGTCCATCCATCGAGACCACATCTAAGTCCGAAGGTTTTGTTAGAACTACCTTGAAGTTTTCGTTGCTGGGATTTGGAGATACACTTTCAATGATCAAATCTGTTATGGATTCTTGTAAAGATGTAATAGTAGTTGTAAAGCTTGCCGTTACCTTTTTGTTGGAATTCATTACAATTTTCAAATAACTGGCGCTTCCTGAAGCATCTCCAGACCAACCTATAAATTTATAACCAGCTTTAGGATAGGCTGTTATAATAGCAGTGTCTCCTACTAAAAAACCACATACCTCAGGAGAAATCCCTCCTTCACCTACAATAGTTCCTGTAAAAGTAACGGTATTCAGGTTTCTCAATTTGGCGGATTCATACCATTTTGTGTTGATGCTGGCAGTACCGGTAACACCAGAAACTAAACCTAATCGATAATCAAATTTGGCTTTACGGGTAGCTTCGCCTTTATAGATATAATCTGTGTTTGTAATGACTGCAATAACAACTCCATTTGCTGGAAGAGCATCTAATTTAAGGGTACAATTACCTTTGGAAACGAATTCACTATAGATGGCTTTTCCTGTAGTAGTTCTATAAGCCAACTGGCATGTCATGTTTGCCCCAATTGGTTGAAAATCAACAGTTACAGAATTACCGGTCACCGTTAGTGGGATTTGATTTGAACCAGACCAGCCAGGAAGAGTCAAAGTATCAGGTGTAAGTACGTTGCCGTTTCTTGTTGTGGCAGCATAAGGAGTAACTTTCCAAAGAGGTGGCTGTGAAGTAGATGGCTGATATTCAGCACCAATACTGACACCAAAATTTGCATTAAGTAAGTTGATTGATGCTGTAGTCCATTCGCCCAGATCCATTAAAGCCATTTTTGATCTGTATTCTGTAATTACACGTCTCATTTGAATTTCACCAATTCCACCTGCCAAACCTTCTAACACGCGACCGGGGCAGTTTACCCATATCCATCCAATAGATCCATCACCAATAATTTGGGCAAGTGCTGTCGGAAACATACTACTATATTGATGGCCGCCCAATGTTCTTCGCCAATGACATAATTGTTTGCCGCTTCCATCATACTGATTTACACCTTCTGCTGACGGACCACCAAATGTGTTGTTCAACAACCAACCTGAATAACATTCTATTGGCATAAAAGGGGCCATGAGATCGGTAGCATTCAAATTGCCCATAGATTTGTAATCTCCACTTCTTCTGGCATCTGCAGTTTGCTGGAGCCACACATTTCCTCCTTCCTGGAACCAGGCAGATTGTTTCACACCTGGCATATCAGCTAAAACAGCGTGAATCCCTTCATGCACCATTGCTCCCTTTTGAAATTCATCGTTATATTTTGGATCAAAAGATTGTATGGGAACATACGATGCCAAAACCATAGGCCAATTTTGATTTTGATATCTGATATTGCTTTGCCAACCGCCCAGGGCATTGCTATCTGCATTATCGGAACAAGTCAGTCCAGAACCGTATAAGTAAACCGCACTTCGATAACCATTTCTGGCGCGTTTATCCGCTGGCCAACCCATTACATTTCTGAAATAAGCAAAGTCATCGTTCATTCTGATTAACAAGTTTTCGATGGCCAAATCAGAAATTGTTGAACGTCTGTTTTTACCCCATCTGAAAGTGAACCAACGGTCATTAAACTCACCAACTACTTGCGGACAGTCATTTAAGTTTTTGGTAGGTTCAACAAAATTGGGATTTTGTTCTTTGAAATTGTACCGGACATTAGGCGAATATGCAGGCCATTTGTAAGGATTCCCTGGTTGGGCTAATGTAAAAATTGACAGAAGGGAAAAGCAAAATTGTAAAATTATTTTTTTCATACCTCAGACTTTTTGATTTTGTAAACTGAAAGCAAAAGC
>JACMRH010000229.1 GCA_014376535.1 Cytophagales bacterium
GGTATTGATTGGAAAAAGCTCAAAATTTAAGTCCAATTTATCCAGTGATATTTTAATAGGTTGGGTATATAAAGATTTGGTTCAGAGCTATGGACAAAGACTGAGTTTGGAAACAAGCAACGTTCAAAAAGAAAACCGGAACCTACTATTCTTATCAAAAGATAGTTCGATAATAAGATTGTCAAGTTCTTCTCAAGGATATGCTTTGCAGGAACAAGAATGCGATATTTCGAAAACGTTCGAAAATAAGTCTCCAGTATTTAAATATGAAACTATTATAAAAGGCAGAGAAAAAATAAATGTCTTTAAAACGGGATCTACACTCAACGTCTTTGACAAAAGTAAGAGTTTTATATATAATGCATCGGGTACTAAAATCGGATATTCAGACTTCTGTGAAATGACTGAAAACTCCAAGAGCATTAACATTGTCTTCGCAATTAATCAGACAAGCGATGCTAAGGAATACATGCTTGTCCTGAACAAGGCCTTTCAAGAACTTTCAGGACTTTTTGAGTTTAAAGGCAAGGAATTAAACCTAAGGTTTGGGGCAATTGATTGTAATAGTTCAAATAACGGAATTACATTCAAAATTGAATTATCTGCAAATTATCCTGAAATAATAAATGGTATTGCAAAAATGTTGAGAAAGTCCATAGATGACAAAAATTTTACGTCAGGTAATTCATCAATCGTTAATGGGCTGGTAAATGCATCGAAATTGTTAAAAGGAAATGAGGGCCAGAGCAATATCATTGTAATGGTGAGCAGTCAGGCTGACAATCCCTCATTGGAAACTTCAAACAAGGGAATAAAGGAAACTGCATTGAATGAATTGGCAAAATTGAACGGAAGGTTGCTTTTTATGCAGCCTTATTGCGGAACAAACCCAAACTATGCAAATTTTGTCCAACAGGCCAAGTTGCTGATAAAGTCTTCTTCTGAGAAAGAAGCTGTTTTAAGAAAGGAAAGAATGGTCGGGATTGAAATGGACAACTCTAACCTGAATAATTTCAGGCCGATCCTGAATGGACCAAATAACATCTACTGCCTGGATTATCCTTTAAATGCCAATAATCAGGGTGTCCTTATTTTCCCTACAATAGGGAACAAGATAGATGAAAAGCATTTTCGTGCAGGGCTGGATACTTTGCTTTGCCAGATTGTAAAAGACAATGAAAGCGTGATTAACGCTATCAGCCAGGTTTTTGACAGCCCTAACTCGTATAATGTTAAAGTAAACCCCAATTTTCAAAAGTACTATTCAAGCTTTAAACCTGTGCCTGAGGACCTGTCTGCAATCCTCAAAAATGTGGATTACCAGTATTTTGCACCCGGATATGTGGCATACAATGAAAGCTCAGGAACGAGGCCTGTAAAACAATCATTGTTCCTTTCAGAAGAAGAATATGAAGAAATTACCAATATGTTTAGGGAGCTGCGTTTGGATGAGATTGGAACCAACTACGACATGAAAACAAGGACCGCCAGTTACCAGGCTATTCTAAAAGTAATAAGGCGCTACTCTGATGAGCGGCAAAAGCACATACAGGAA
>JACMRH010000230.1 GCA_014376535.1 Cytophagales bacterium
AGAATCTACGCCAGGTGGTTTTGGATTCAATAGTATAATGCCAGGTGGTTGTGTTGTTATTATAACGCCTTGTACTTCCTTTGCAGAAATTCAGGTAAAAGTAACTGAGGAAGAAGTTAAAAAATGCAAGTCTTATTTTGATTGGTCAATTGATGGAGATAAGATAAAACTCAAAAGCAATACATCAGGTGACAATATAGGTTTTGCAAGACTGGATTTTGGAGATGGTGACTGGACAGAAACAAACGGTAATTTAATATCTACTACCCACACTTACACTCAACCAGGCACTTACGAAATATGCCTTAAAATTGCCACTGTTTCAGATTCCGTTCTGCCTTATGTAAGATTAGCTGGTTACTGTTCTGATACCTATTGTCAATCGGTTGTAGTAGGAACTAAAAATAAAGCTGTAACTGGTATTGAAAGTGAAAATTCTTTTAATACAAGTGTGTCTATATATCCAAATCCGGCGCAAGATAAAGTGAAGTTCTTTGTATCTAAAGGAACTGATAACATGACATTAAGAATTTATAGCTCAACTGGCGAGATACAAAAAGAAGTCAAAAGTTTAGCTAATCAGGATTTTGAATTAGCGATCCCTGAACTTTCAAATGGCATATACATTTACTCTTTATCAAATGCATCAGGCAGTTTAACTAAAGGCAAGCTCATTGTTTCTAAATAATAATTATAAAGTTTGATTTTGGTAGGCCCAATCCTGACAGATTGGGCCTACATTTTTATAAACACTTTTAAGGTAGACTTATAGATGTAAATAATTGAAATCAAAAGAATTATGTTTAGAATTAAAATCAAATATAAAAATGTATTTCATCCTAAAATAGCAGAGTTATCTCAGGAATGAAAAAGATACTAACAAGAAAATTTGACAAACAACTTATTAAATAAACATAGAATAAGTAAAGAGTAAATCAAAGAGAAGTTAAAGTTTCCAATTTGGTCTCAATATTAAAGATAGCATCGGACAAAAAAGGAGAACCAAACAAAAATCTAATAGGGGAATCCAGGCAAGAAGCTAAGAATTAGCCTATTGAAGAAAACATTCAAGATTTAATTAAGACTAATATTCATAAAATAATCTTCCTGGGAAATATTGGGGAACTCGTGCGTACTATGGTTGAATAGGTCCAAAATCGTAAAGGTTTTTGCTTTACTAATCTTTGGTATATATATCAAAAAATATTTGAGCAGGTTGCAGAAGTACTTATTCAAATTAAAGGGAACAAAACAAGATACGGATAAATGAGTACCTATAAACTTATCAAAACAGACAGACCTGTCAAGCACTTTTAGGAATATTGACAGCAAAATATTTAGCTTAATTATTTGGCAAACAAGCAGCTAACTTTCACCATAATTAAATTAGACATCTCTAAAAAAATTGAATCAACTAATAGCACAAAAAAATCCCGATTATGATATAACCGGGACTCTTATTAAAACCTGTCTTCCTATTAAGGAATAATTAGTAGATACTAAAACTCCCAAAGATTATGTTCAAATTCCATTAGCTCATTCGCTTTCCATTGAGCTGCGAGAATTGCTTGTTTAGCACTTCCTGTATAAATATCAGCTAAAAATTGATCTTTAGGATTACTTACTTTTATCAAATAAGAGCTAAATAATCTTAAATCAAAAGCATCTGAAAGATTTCTATGCTCTGAGTCATTTTGAGAATTAAACCAGATAGCTCTGGGATCATTTTTGAAGATATCAACAAGATCCTTGTATTTAAACGTAGCAATCGGAATTTCTATTCCCTTGATGTTTTTCTCAGCAGGAATTTTTAAGGTAAAACACTGCATATCATAGTACATTCTAGAACGCTGACGATCAAATATATAATCTTCTTTAATTTCAAGTTGATACAATTCATCAGAATTGAAATAATTTGGTCCTAATGCAGAAGGGTCAGGAGTTTCAGCTCCCCATGCACCTTTCTCACCTCCTTCAGCACCTTGAGCCTTTTGAAATTCAAGTTCCTCAGGTGTGAGAGTAGGATTATCCGATGGAATTATTAGACGTTCAACAAATTTCTCCTTTGTGAAAACTTCTCCTAATTCCAAAGAATCACTTGAAAAAGCTGTCAACTTACCTTCTTTAACAGCATCAATTATAATCCTTGTAATTTCCTTTCCTTTTGAGAAAATCGGTTGATTCTGCTTTTCCCTTAGGTCTAGCATACGAATAACCGTTTTCTTATACATTTGGTTATTAATATGTATAGGCCTTACCGAATACGGATTGTAACCCGACTTTAAAGATTCATAATAAGCATCTCTTTTAGCTTTTACTGCTTCAGTCTGTGCTGATTTAGCAGCATCCTCCTGCTGTTTTTTCAAATCGGAAGCTTGCTTTTTAGCAGCAGCTTCTTCATCAGCTTTTTGCTTAGCAACCTCTGCCGCTGAAGGACCTTTTGATTTCTTTTTCTTTTGGGCAGAAACAGAACCAATAGTTAATAAAACAGATAGGATAATAATGAGTGGCCTATACATATTAATTTAATTTAAAAGTATTAATTAAGAGGGACGTTTATAATTGGCGTTCCAACATTTACATCTTCAATAACATTCCTGAAATTCATCCTCTTAACTGATTTCACCTCAATTACAATTCTATCACCAGGTTGAGCCTGAGAATTGAAATCATTAAAATCACCAGATTCTGAACTGAAGTTTTTAGTTCTAACAGGACGCTTTCCTCTAACAAGGATAGCATTCCACTCAGTAATTTTGTAACGGGCATCATTAGGTAAGAAAGTTTTAAAACTCTCATCAGACTTTGCTTGCATTTGAATAGATCTTGGACCAGGTGCATTCATACCTTGTTTAGTATCAACTGGTTTACCACCCGCTAAAGCAATGATCTCAGGCTTAGGAATTAATCTAACTTTGAAATCCTGATCACCAATTAAGTTACCAGCACTAAATACAGAAAGCTTAACGTTCGGTGAGTTAGGAACTACAGTTACTAAACCTTTTTTAGATCCAGTAATGATATCTGCTCCAGAAGCACGGAAAGATGGTTGGTAAGTAGATCCTAATGCAGGAACCTGCACGTTAAGTTCGTTACCACAGTTTTTGTATAAAGCAGATACAGAAGCAGATTGAATCTGAATAACAGGCTTAGCAACAACATATTCTCCTTTTACAGTAAATGTTGTATCTTTTCCTTTGTTCTTAATTGTAATTTTTCCTGTCCAAGTCTTGTTAGCATTGCCTTCGGCATTATATGCCCCACCAGTTGCAGTAAACTCTAATTTACCTCGACCAGATTCGTCAACTGTCAAACTGCGGCCATCAACCTGAATAGTTGGCTTAAGTGTTGAAGAGGATGCAGCCATAAAAAGTTCAGCAGTGTATTTAGTACCAGCAGCAACTACACGTGAATCTGCTCTGTACATTGCAAAAACATTATCAAACTTAAGTTCAGAAGCACCAACTTCTTGTGACAGATAACCTAAAGCATCAGACTCATGTTTTAATACTTCTGCTTCAAGATTACTAAGTGTTGCCATAGCAGCAACCATAGGAGTTTGAGCAAAATTTAATTCAGCGAAATCCTTTGACTTTTGTTCCGATTTGGAAGGGATTCTTTTATCTTCTTTTGCATTCTTA
>JACMRH010000231.1 GCA_014376535.1 Cytophagales bacterium
TCATAAACCCTCAACCTATTCGAAAGCATAAGGATCTTCTCCTGCATGTTATTCATTTTCTGTAATAAATAAGAAACCGTTTCAATTCCTTCCAGATTAATATTCAAATCAAAGTGCAGGCGAACAAGCTTTTCCAGGTAATGAAGCTGGCTTGCTGGTACAAATAGCTGTTCTTCGTTGACGCTCACTTCTATCAGCCCTGATTCGTTAACAGCGTAAATAAAAGACAACTCAATGTCGTGCTGAATACAAAATTCATTGGCGAGAACCATTTCTTCGTTTTCCATACTTAGTCATTAAGTTTTGATAATTCCAAAAACAATGTTTTTTGCTGGTCAGTAAGTTTTGTGGGTAGTTTCACTTCGTAAGAGATATACAAATCCCCGAACTCCCCATCTTTTTTATAAACAGGAAATCCTTTTCCCTTCAATCTAATCTTTGTACCGTTTTGTGTTTCAGGGTTTACAGTCAGTTTTACCTTTCCTTTCAGCGTATCTACAGTTGTTTCTCCGCCCAATAGAGCTTTGTACAAATCAATAGTAGCTGTAGTGTACAAATCGTTCCCCAAACGTTTGAAATCAGGATGGGTTGCAATGGAGAAGGTGATGAAAAGATCTCCGGCTGGTCCACCGTTTACCCCTGGAGCTCCGTACCCTTTCAGTTTTATCACCTGTCCGTTTTCAATTCCGGCCGGAATGGTTATGCGAATATTTTTTCCATTGACAGAAATGGTTTGCTGATGCGTTTCGATGGCATCAATCAAGCTCAATTGAAGTTCTGAATTGTAATCCTGTCCCCTGAACTTTGACTGGCTTCTTCCTCCTGATCCGCCAAACATGGATTCAAAAAAACCGGAAAAATCACCTTCATCACCGGTGAACTGCTGTCCTCCTGAACGGGATGATTGTTGCTGAGATTTTCGCTGCTGCTCGAATTGCTCTGCATGTTGCCAGTCTTTGCCGTATTGGTCATACTTCTTCCGTTTTTCAGGATCGCTCAATACTTCATTGGCTTCATTGATCTTTTGAAACTTCTTCTGCGCGTCTTTATCGTCCGGGTTCAGATCTGGATGCAACTTACGTGCTAATTTCCTGTAAGCCTTTTTGATATCATCTTCAGAAGCCTTTTTATCAATTTCTAAAACCTTGTAGTAATCAATAAAATCCATGCTGTGTTTTTTGGGTTTAAGGAAGAAATAATAAATTACATATCTGCAAAAACAGAATGCATGGATTTATGATCCATCTTCTTCAGGTAGCAATGTATCCATCTTTTACCCCATTTAAATTTTTCAAACCAAATGACCGAAATAAAACCTATTCCGGTGCTTAGAGCTAATTGGAATAAACTTAAGGATTCAAAAGCAAACAAACGGGTTAAGACAGGTACATAAAGCAGTAATCCCATTGCTATAACTGTAATGCCAACAATAAGCAAAACCAGGTTGTTTTTGTATGTCAACGTTTTAAAAATGGAGTAATAGAAAGAACGGTTCACCAGGGTTAGGAAAATATTTGCTGTAATTAAAGTTGTAAAAACCATGGTCCTAATTGTCGCTTCATCCAAACTGTAAGATTTACCCAGCTGATAAACGTACAAGATTCCAGCAGTTATAACTAAACCTTGTAAAATGCTGATAGCAAGTTCTTTCATACTAAAGAAAGTATTGGTAACAGGTCTTGGATCGTGGTGCATGAGATTCTTCTCTATCGGTTCATTTTCATAAATAATGGAACAGGTTGGGCCCATGATCAACTCTAAAAAGATAATATGGACCGGGGAGAAAATATTGGGATAAATCCATCCCAGTGCAAGAGGGATAAATACAGTAAGCACAATTGGAATATGGATAGAAATAATATACTGTATGGCCTTTTTCAGGTTAGTATAAATCCTTCTTCCCATTGCCACTGCGTCAACCAGTTTCGACAAATCATCGTCTATCAATATCAATGAAGCTGCTTGTTTAGCTATCTCTGTTCCCTTTTTACCCATGGCTATCCCAATATGAGCGGCTTTTAAGGCAGGTCCATCGTTTACACCATCTCCAATCATGGCTACTATTTCATTATTTGACTTTAAGGCATTGATTATCCTGAGTTTAGCTTCGGGGAACATCCTGGTAAAGATATTTGTGTCTTTTACTCTTTCCTTCAATTCAGGTTCATGCAGTTTCATTAACTCATCTCCTGACAAGCTTTTTTCATAGCCCCTGAAACCCACCTGTTTTGCAATCGCCCTGGTCGTTTCAGCATTATCTCCGGTGATAATTTTTACAGAAATTCCGGCTTTGTAAAAATCTTCGAACACACCGTTTATATTCTCTTTGGGTGGATCATAAAACGCAACAATACCTTTAAAACCAAATTGAAACTCTTGCTGTGTTGCAGGATAGTTATTGTGAAAACTAGTTGATTCTCCTACTGCTAAAACCCTGTATCCTTCACTCGTCAATGTTTTTATTGCTTCATGAATCTGATCCTGTTGGGATTGATCCAGATTTGATCTTTGCATAATTGCTTCTGGTGCACCTTTTGTAGCAATGATCCTTTTGCCGAGGGTATTTTCAAAAATATGCGTCATCATAGGAGGAGTTCCTCCCAATGGATATTCATGCACCATTTTATTTTGTGGCCTTTCATCCAATACTATAAATTTTGAATAGGCATTATGTAAAGCCACTTCCATCGCATCAAAAGGAATTGGCTCACTCGCCCACATTGCTAACCGGATAAGGTCTTTTTCATCATCACCTAAAACTCCATCTATACCCGAAATTTCGCCATCAGCCAATACAAAAAGTTTGGCCAGGCTCATTTTATTTTCCGTAATAGTCCCGGTTTTATCGGTACAAACTACAGTGGCACTTCCCAATGTTTCCACGGTTTTCATTTGCTTAACAAGAATGCCCATTTTCATCATGCGCCATGCACCTAAGGCCATAAATGTGGCAAAAGCAACCGGAATTTCTTCAGGCAAAATGCTCATGGCAAGCGTAAGGGCTTTGAGCAAACTATCCAGCAGGTTGAATGATTGGAAGAAATTGATGCCCCAAACAATTAGAAAAACCACAGCACCAGCCAGCACCATTAGTTTCACAAAATTTCCAATCTGTAATTCTAAAGGTGTTTTTTCCTCTTTGATATTTTCAAGGCTTTTGCCAATTTTTCCTAATCTGGTCTGATTTCCAATTGCGCTAATAGTTGCAATAGCCAATCCGCTATTCACCGTAGTTCCCTGATAAACTTTATTATCCTCTTTTGTCAGATCCTTGTAAACTGCCAAAGATTCCCCGGTTAGGATTGATTCGTTCA
>JACMRH010000232.1 GCA_014376535.1 Cytophagales bacterium
AAAATCTGAGTTGGGATGCTACCGCTAAAAAGATTTTGAAGGTGTTTGAAACCTTGAACTAAACAGTCCGCCTTTCTATTTTAAAACTTGTATAGTCTTGAAGATTATTTATAATTTTGCAGTTATAAATAATCAAACTATGAAACAATTTTTACTTATCTCATTTCTTTTAATTTCAGTTTTTTCCTACTCACAAGCTCCCTTTGGTGTTGTAGGAGACACTCAGTCAGAAATTGATTACTTCAACCAAAAAAAGCAAATTCTAAATGCACGATATGAGGCAATCGAAGGCTCATATTCAGATTCCCTTCCTATCTATGATTATCAGGTAGTAGTTCACATTGTCCATGCAGGTGAACCAATTGGTACTGGCTCTAACTTATCTGACTCAGCTATCAATGTTATGATGGTGAATCTTAACAAAATGATGAGTGGTATTGAAGTCTTTAAAGGAAATATAGATACTAAACTCCGGTTTAGATTAGCCGATAAAGACACATTATGCAAACCATTTAATGGTATAATAAGAGTAAGTGGCGCAGGAATTCCTGATTATGCAACAAATGGCGTTGATTACAATACTTTTAAGAATGTAGATAAAGTTGAAGCACTAAGTCATTGGAATCCAAAAAAATACGTGAATGTCTGGATTGTAACTAAAATCCAAAATGCTGCAGGCTTTGCCAATGTTCCAACTGGTACATATTCACTTGATAACCCAGGCTTTGGAATTGTGCTGGATCGTTCAAATTTATTAAACATTGGTCATGAAATGGGACATATTTTTGGCCTGCAACATGAAGATATGAATTGTGACCCCTCTATTCCCGGGCTTTTCTCTCCTTGTGCTACTAAACTCATGAGAAAGACTGCTGATACCTATTTGACACAACTTACTCATGCAGCGACTTGTATCAGTGCAGTAGCTAATGAAGCATTGCTTATAGATTTTTATGATCTAAAACCTGAAGGTTGCTTAGAAAATCAAACGGCTAAAATCAAAATTAAAAACTTAGGTAGTGCTGCTATTACGAGTCTTAAGTTTGAGGTTTATTATAACAATATCAAACAAACGGACATCAACCTTACTTCACTATCCATCAAAAGTGACTCAACTAAAACACTGAATTTGCCTTTAATCTTCACGTCGAAAGGAAATTATAAGGTTAGGCTTAAAATTGCCATGGTAAATGGAGTTGCCGACAATTATACCTTTAACAATGAAAAATCGGCTTCTATAAAATTAATACCCTTTATTAATGGGTATCCTTTTACTGTAGACTTTGAATCTGGCCTTGCCGATGATAAATTACTTATTGTTCCGGGATATGTGAATAAAGCTTCAATTTACACTGGTGCTGAATCCAATTCTTCAAAAGTTTTATTAATTGATGGATCACCAAAAAGCAATTCTGGTTTTGGAATTTTGGTTACTCAGGTTTCGTTTTGCATTGTCCCTCCAGCTACCGGAAATTATGCCCTGACTTACGATAAAAAACATGTCACTGACTCTTATTCGTCCTTGGGCGTTAAAGTAAATGGGGTAGAACTGGTGGTGCCAAAAGATGGCATTTACGGATATAAAACGCCTTGGACAAAAGATACGGTGGACCTTACCGCATATAAAGGAAATGTAATAGTGACTTTTAATGCCGCAACAGAATATGATTTGAATTATGGTGGAACCGGATCTGGCGATGGAGTACTACTGGACAATATAAAATTTGGTCCAATAAGTCCAGCCCCTTTAAAAATTGATTTTTATGCTGATAACAGGTACGATTGTTTCAGCAGCAAATATGAGGCAAGATCAACTTATTTCCACGTTGATGTTAAAGGAAGTCCGCAACCGAAAAAATACGAATGGTTTTTGGATAATGGGAGTATTACAACTGGCTCCGGTGTTCCATTCTATTCTATGATAGAATTTTCAACCAAAGGGTCTTATAATGTTAAACTGAAGTATACCATGCCTGATGGTAAGGTTGATTCTATTGTGAAATTAAATTATTTGAGAACTGCGCCGGTTTCTGCATTTGAAGACCAGAATTTTGAACTTAAGAACGATATGTGGGGCTACATGTTTGGTAGAGAAGTTGAATATGCAAATTATGGCACCTGGGAAGTGACTGACAAAGCAGGGGCTTACGGTACAAGCAAAAAGTCTTATGCATTAAACCTGAAAAAAGTATCTGAAATATTAAGTACTGGAAATAGCGTTGGAGGAGCAAACTATTATAATTCTACACCTGCAATAGATTTCAGGACTGGGTCGTACAACGCACTAATCTACGATTGTGCTTTTTTACCCAGCAAGTGGTTTAATCTTTCCGATGATTCCTTATTTGTAATATATGGTACTGATTGCTCTATGTATGGGGCAACCAAATTGAAAACGATTAATAAAATCAGAAAACTAACACAAACTCCAGACTACAACTCTTTTATCCCGAATGCTGGTCAATGGTTTACTGATACAGTCAATTTAGATGCATTAAATGGATTAAATGAAATTGTAATCGGTTTCAAATTAAAATCTTCTTTGGGTACCAATGCATTGTACCTAGACAATATCCGTTTGACTAAAATTTATCCTACAGGGATCGACGCAAGTGAAGAAGAAAGTAGTAATATTCAATTATATCCGGTGCCAGTAAAAGATCAATTACACCTGTCTGTAAAAGAAACGGGAAGCCGTTACAGAATAATTTCAAGCACAGGATCAGAAATTACAACAGGTAAGTATAATGGGGGAATTGATGTAGCCTCCTACGCTCCAGGATTATATATTATTCAAATTGAAACAAAGGGTGGACAGTTTTTGCCATTAAAATTTGTAAAAGAATAAATAATCATATTTACTTCTACAAAGGCTCTATAATAGACTGAACTTAGAGAATGAATATATCTGAATTTTTTCTTTGGGCTTTTGTACTAAACCTTGGAATTGCTTTTGGCGCCGGTCTTTACGAAACCAAAATTATTCTTCCGCAATGGTTTAAAAAAACCGGATCCGAATATTTGCTTGATTCAAAATCAATGCGGGAAACCGAGAAAGTTTTGGGGCTTTGTGACCACAATGCCCCTTACTTTGCTTACCATCATAAACCTGGTTTTTGCCTGGCAGACTTCTGGCGAATTGCAAAGTTGGTGGCTTGGTGCCGGTATAATTACCTTTATCGAACGAGTAGCAGCATTCGGGTTTTTTATACCCACTGCGCTTAAGCTATGAAAGAAGAAAATGATCCTTCCGGAAAAACTTCAATTGTTATAGGAAGATGGATAGCTGCTAATTATTTCAGAATGATACTTACTTTGCTTGGTTGGATTGCCGCATTAAAAGCATTGACAATATATTCAACTAATTAATAATCTGTTGAATTATAATACTGATAGCCATAATAACCAGCAACAACACAAATCACAATAATTATCAGGATCAAAAGCCCATTTTTCATTTTTGATTTTCGTGAATTGAGTCTGGCACGTGCATCAGCCAAAACTGCAACAGGAACAGTTTTTACGGCCATAGAAACCAAAAACGGCACCATCAAAAGGTCGTCCACAAAACCTAAAACCGGTATAAAATCCGGAACTAGATCAATTGGGCTGAAAAAATATACTACTGTCAGTCCAATTAATAATTTCGTTGTTATCGGAGTTCTTTTGTCTTTAGAGGCAAGATAAAGAACTGGTAAATCAGATCTTAACAGTCTGAATTTGTTCCTGATATTAAGTAAGAAGCTCATGGGCAATGGTTTGATTTCTTTTGCAAAAGAAACATGCCTCCATCATTACGAACCTTGTCATAATCAATGATGCCTTCCATATATAGGAAGGCATCAATAAATATGATTTTATAGATACGATAGTTTTTTCTTTTTCTTTTTCAAATATATCAATCCAATAATCGCTCCGGTAACCAGGACTCCAACTGCAATTTTCTGCGCCGCGCCTTTAGGGTTGTATTTGAATTCAGCCTTCCATCCCCTTTCTGCAAAAACATTAGGGATATAACCATGCTTTAGGTCATCTACAATTCCTTCTACCATATTAATTCTGTCTGCTAATATTAAGGGCAACCAATGCCACCAGCTTCCCTCACTGTGCGTGAAAGCATGTCTGCGAATTCTACCACTAATTCCTGAAGGCGGAACTGTTGTGCCAAATACGGCAGGCATTCGGGAATGCTCATTTGATTTTAATATTTCTACCTCCACCTGTTGCTGAATCGGTCGGTCCCAATTGATCCGGTCATGATCATCGCCGGTATAATTTTTCATTGGGTATGTAGGCTCATTTTTAGGATCAGCATCTATTCCCCATCCTTTTATATTTTTATAATCTTCATTTCTGGTTTCCATGTTTTCATTATTTAATTTCTTGCCGAAGGTGGCATCAATACTATTTTAATACAACTGTCCAGTTTTGTTGAGAAAATATGGTAGGCATCAGACACTTCTTCCATTGGTATTCTGTGGGTGATAAGCCCTTTTGGATCTAATCTACCTTGTTGAACATGTTCTATCAATCTTGGTAACAGCCTTTTTACGGAAGCCTGATTCGCCCTGATTGTTAGACCTTTATTTACCACATTTCCTATTGGAATAATATTCCCTGTTGGACCATAAACGCCTACAATTGAAACAATTCCACCTTTTTTCACAGAATTGATTGCCCAGTGTAACGCTGTTGCTGATCCAGCCTGAAGCAATAATTTTCTACCTGTAATAGTTTGAGCTGTGCTTCCTGCTGCTTCACAACCAACTGCGTCTATACAAACATCAGCTCCCAGCCAATCTGTCGTTTTTTTCAGGAACAAAACCACATCACCAAGTGATTTGAAGTTGTAGGGTTCAGCTTTCGCGTAATTTTTAGCGAATTCTAATCTGTATTCAATATGGTCGATAATAATTACCCGGGCGGCACCAAAAAACCAGGCACATTTTGCTGCCATGATTCCAATTGGCCCTGCACCAAACACTACAACTGTATCCCCTTCTTTTATGCCAGCCATTTCTGCGGCCTGATATCCAGTTGGAACAACATCTGTAAGCAAAACAGCATCGTCAGGATCCATCCCTGCAGGAATTACGGTAGGGCCTACATTGGCATAAGGAACCCTTACATATTCAGCTTGTCCCCCATCATAACCTCCTGCTGTATGGGAGTATCCGAATATCCCACCGATAGCGGTTGCTTCGGGGTTAGATTCATGGCAATTCCCAAATAATCCCTGTTTACAAAAAGCACATTTCCCACAGGAAATATTAAAGGGAACTAATACATTATCCCCCACTTTAATGTTTGTAACTCCTGACCCTATTTCTTCTACTACCCCCACAAATTCATGTCCAAAAGTACTTCCAACTCTGGTATCTGGCACCAGGCCATGATATAAGTGTAAGTCTGACCCACAAATACAAGATCTGGTAACCCTTACAATAGCATCTTCGGGATGAAGAATTTCAGGTTGAGGTTTGTTTTTATCTGCCCGCACCCGAAAAGGGCCACGGTAATTCATAGCTAGCATATTTTTGTTAGATTAGGTTTATCATGAACCAATTTGTTCATGAGCTTTTTTTGTTTAAAAAAAGATGCCAGAAAGGTTGAGAAGAGAATTGAAATAACCTGAATTAACGATCCGCCTACTACTAATTATAAATCTAAATATTTTATATCTGCATAAGAATCCTGGGATAAAAGCAGGATTATTCACCCAGACTTATCGAATTCACCGTTATCATCCACCTTGCAAAATTTTTATTAATTCACTACTATTGCACTGTTATTCAACCAACTACATTGCAATGATCCGAAAACTGTTACTATTCTGCTCTTTTCTAATTTCAACAATCTCGGGAA
>JACMRH010000233.1 GCA_014376535.1 Cytophagales bacterium
AATCTTACGGCAGAATGTCTGCTAAGAACATTGGGTGCGGAAAAGAAAAACGATGGAAGTACCCAGGCTGGTTTGGATGTGGTTCTTGAATTCCTGAAAACCAGGGTTGGAAAAGTGAATGGCCTTAAACAAGTTGATGGCTCAGGACTTTCAAAATATAATTTAATAAATGCCAGTCAGCTGGCTACTTATTTGTTCAGTATTAGTAAAGAATCCTGGTCTAAATGCTTTATCAATACATTGCCAACTTCGGGAACCAATGGAACTTTGGAGAGGTTTTGTGATGGAGCTAATACTACAGGAAGAGTTTTTGCTAAAAGCGGAAGTATGGAAAGGATAAAATGTTACGCTGGTTATGTGAAAGACAAGCAGGGAAATTTAAATCCCTTCGCAATCCTGGTCAATAACCACGATGTGCCAAATAGGGAAATCGTAAAATTGATTGAAGGTTTGATGGAATTGTGTGTTGAGTAAAAATTAGTTTTACAGTAATAAAAAATTGGAGAACACATTGAATCTAATTACATAATAATTCAGTGAAATGTTTGCTTCTTTCCCCAGACCAACTTATAATAATCTTCTTTTATTACACTTTATTGAAATCTTAACCAGATTGAAACGAAAGTGAATTATCATGATTTTAACAAGATGTAGATAGAATTATTGCCATTTCAGTTAAAATAAACCTTTTACTGACAAGCTGTCAGTTTCTCTTTTATCCTTATCTTTGTTTTAGAATCACAAAAAATGACTTCACTTATTAAAGACCTGAATATTTTAACTGAAGTCCAGGCAATTGAACCAGAATTTAAAACAACTTCTGAAGAAAACGTTCCGGGATCAAGAAAAATATACATTGAAACGTATGGCTGTCAGATGAATTATTCTGATAGTGAAATTGTAATGGCTGTAATGCAGCAAAATGGTTATTCGTCTACTTCAAATATTGAATCGGCAGATCTTATCTTATTGAATACTTGTTCGATCAGGGATAATGCAGAGCAGAAAGTACGTTCCCGCCTGATGCATCTGAAAGGCTTTAAAAGAAGGAATAAAAACCTGAAAATTGGTATTTTGGGATGTATGGCCGAAAGACTAAAATCAAAATTGATCGATGAAGAAAAAATGGTAGACCTTGTTGTAGGCCCTGATGCTTACCGTGATTTGCCAAATCTTTTAAATGAAGTTGAAGATGGTCAGAAAGCGATCAACGTATTTCTTTCACGAGAAGAAACGTACGCTGATATAGAGCCAGTCAGGCTAAATTCTAATGGAATTTCTGCCTTTATTTCCATTATGAGGGGTTGCGATAATATGTGTTCCTTTTGTGTTGTGCCTTATACCAGAGGACGAGAAAGAAGCAGAGATGCACATTCTATTTTAAATGAAGCTGAGGATATGTTCCAAAAAGGATACAAAGAAGTGACTCTCCTGGGACAAAATGTAGATTCTTACAAATGGTCTTCAAATGACGAAGCTGAAAAGGTGAATTTTGCGGAATTGCTGGAAAAAGTAGCACTGGTAAGCCCAGATTTAAGAGTACGTTTTTCAACTTCCCATCCGAAAGATATGACTGATGAAGTTCTTCACATCATGGCGAAGTATGAAAATATCTGTAATAATATTCACCTTCCAGCCCAAAGTGGTAGCAGTTCT
>JACMRH010000234.1 GCA_014376535.1 Cytophagales bacterium
CGGGAATTAAATGCTTTGCCAGCAATTATAAGTTGATCCATACTAAATTGGGAAATAAGACTTAATTTCTTTTACCATTTCCTTTTTATCAGAAGCATTTGTAATGGCACTGGATATTGCAACTCCATATGCTCCCACTTCAACCAGACTTTTAATATCCTTAGATTCTATACCTCCTATCGCAATTATCGGAATAGATTTATGAACCATTCTCAGTTTAAGAATGATGTTTTTTATTCCTTCCAAACCTAAAATAGGATTTAAGTTCGATTTGGTTTTGGTATGATTGAATGGGCCTAAACCTACATAATCAACACCAGAATTTATCATCATAATAATGTCTTCGTATGCATTGGTACTTCCTCCGATGATGCAATCGGGACCAACAATCTGCCTGGCATGTTTTGGATGCATATCGTCTTTTCCCAGATGTAATCCATAAGCTCTGATAGCTAAAGCAATTTCTGGTATATCGTTAACTACCAGTTTTACATTATATTTTTCTGTTATCTCTTTTGCTTTCACTGCCAATTCCATGTATTCGTTGGTAGAAATATGTTTGGCACGCAACTGTACCAATTCACAACCTGCAATACACGCATTTTCAATGTTTTCAAGATGGGGGGCTTGTGAAATATAATGTAATCTTGGGATCATGCTAATATCTGGTATTTAGTTAGAAATGATGGAACCCAAGCATAGTTGGGTTACTTGTTAGATATCTGGTTACATATTCTTTTGCCATCATTGAGGCTTTTTTTAAAGGGAAACCTCTTGCCAGCAATGCTGTTAAAGCAGCAGCAAAAACACAACCTGAGCCATGTTTAGCTTTCACATCTTTTGATTTTGGCCTTAAAGAAAAGGTATAAGCAGAGAGCTGTGAGTTGTGAGTAAAGACGTAATCATATCCTGGTTTATCTGGATTGTGACCTCCTTTAAGGTAAACATTGGTTAGTTTTGACAGATCAGCACTCCCCTTTAAGGGATCTATTTCACCTGTTAACCAAATTGCTTCTGTCCAGTTTGGTGTAATAAGAAACATTTCATTCAAACATTTCTTCCAAACATTATTTTCAGAGGAGGAGTGAAAATTCATTCCTGCACTTGCTTTTATCACAGGGTCCCAAATTATCTTGATTTTGGGATTGTTGTTTTTCAGGAATTCAATTATTTCCGATAAAGTAGAAGCATTTTCAATGAGTCCGATTTTGGCATACTCTATTTTCGATTTCCTTAAAAGTATTTCTATCTGACTTTTGATTTTTTCTACAGAGAGCCATTCTACTTTTTCGAACTCACTTTCATTTTGCCATGTCAAGGCCGAAACAACACCTAAGCCATAGACTTTATTTTGCTCAAAGGTTTTAATATCGGCTAACAACCCCGCGCCTCCTGATGGATCAAATCCTGCTATACTTAAAACTACTGGACGGGATTTCAATTTTAAATTGATAAATTAATGATTTAATGAATTGGTGAAATGTTTGGAATATTCTTTTTGTATTTCCTGGAGCTGAGTTACTGCTCTCTGAGTATTTTGCCAGACTGCACCCAAAACTGCAATTCCATCAAATCCAAGTTCCTTTACCTTTCCAATGTTATTAGATTGAATACCCCCTAAAGCAATAACTGGGGTTTTGAGTTTTTTATAAGTTGGATTAAATACATTTTCGGACGCATAACCAGGTTTACTGATGCTTTCAAAAACAGGACTTAGTAATATATAATCAAATAATCCATCTGTTTTTTCCAGTTCTTCCAAAGAATGAAAAGAAGAACTGAAACTCAGGTTCTTCTTTTTTAATTCCTTTTTTAAGTCTTGTATCTGTCTCTCATTCAAACTTTTTCGGTACACTTCTCGCAAATGAAGCCCTTTTACATTATACTTCCCCGCAAGCTCATGGTACTGATGCAACACGATTTTCCTTTTATTTTCAGGAGATATGGACTTTAGTATTGATTCATAATGCTCTTTGCTTACATCAGGTTTCCGCAAGTGAAATCTTTGAAGACCACTTTTAAAAAGCTGATTGATCAAGCCTATTTCGTTTTCCAATATTCCAGGATTAGAAATAACTATTAGCACTGCGATTGCTATAAATAAATTTCAGCACCAGCATCTTTAAATTCCTTTGCCTTCTCTTCTAAGCCTAAGCGAAGTGCCTCATCTTCTTCCATCCCGATCCTGTCTGCATAATCACGAACATCCTGGGTGATTTTCATTGAACAGAAATGTGGGCCACACATCGAACAGAAATGTGCTATTTTAGCACCATCAGCAGGCAAGGTTTCGTCATGGTATTCACGTGCAGTGTCAGGATCAAGAGATAAATTGAACTGGTCTTCCCAGCGGAATTCAAATCTGGCTTTGCTTAGAGCATTGTCGCGATATTGGGCTCCGGGATGTCCTTTGGCTAAATCTGCGGCATGGGCTGCTATTTTATAAGCCATTACTCCATCTTTCACGTCTTTTTTATTCGGTAAGCCTAAATGTTCTTTAGGTGTAACGTAGCATAGCATGGCCGTTCCGAACCATCCAATCATAGCAGCACCAATTGCAGATGTAATGTGGTCATAACCAGGTGCTATGTCTGTTGTTAAAGGGCCTAAAGTATAAAATGGAGCTTCCTGACATTCTTTCAATTGCTTATCCATGTTTTCCTTAATCATGTGCATAGGCACATGTCCAGGGCCTTCAATCATGGTTTGAATATCGTGTTTCCAGGCTATTTTGGTCAATTCACCAAGAGTTTCTAACTCTCCAAACTGAGCCTCATCATTTGCATCTGCAATTGAACCAGGCCTTAAACCATCGCCCAGTGAAAATGCGACGTCATAAGCTTTCATGATATCGCATATTTCTTCAAAATGAGTGTACAGGAAGTTTTCTTTGTGGTGGGCTAAACACCATTTGGCCATAATAGATCCTCCTCTTGATACAATTCCGGTAACCCGTTTAGCTGTAAGTGGAATATATTTCAAACGAACACCTGCATGAATAGTGAAATAGTCTACACCTTGTTCAGCTTGCTCAATTAAGGTATCCCTGAAAATTTCCCATGTTAAATCTTCAGCTTTGCCATTCACTTTTTCAAGAGCCTGATAGATTGGCACAGTTCCAACCGGAACCGGACAATTTCTAATGATCCATTCACGTGTTTCATGGATATTTTTACCTGTTGAAAGATCCATCAAAGTATCTCCACCCCATCTACAGCTCCAAACTGCTTTTTCCACTTCTTCTTCAATGGATGAAGAAACTGCGGAATTACCTATATTAGTATTGATCTTAACTAAAAAGTTACGACCAATTATCATCGGCTCACTTTCAGGATGGTTGATATTATTTGGAATGATCGCCCTTCCTAAAGCAACTTCAGAACGGACAAATTCAGCTGTTATATGGCTTTTTGGTGTGTTTGCGCCAAAATTCATCCCTGCATGCTGATGACCAAGCTGGCCTCTTTTGTTTTGTGCTAAAAGTTCGTTGTATTCGTCAATCCTTTGGTTTTCACGAATGGCGATATACTCCATTTCCTGGGTGATAGTACCCAATTTAGCATAGTGCATCTGGCTTACATTTGCCCCAGGCTTTGCCTTCAATGGTTTACGGATATGCTCAAAACGCAGGCTGTCAAGATTTTTATCAGCCATCCGCTGGCGGCAATATTCAGAAGAAAATTCAGGTAATTGCTCAACATCACCACGACCTAAAATCCATCCTTCACGAAGGCGTTCCAAACCTGATTTAAGGTCTATTGCCGCATTTGGATCAGTATAAGGACCACTTGTATCATAAACAGTTACAGGAATGTTTACTTCACTTTTGCCATTCATTTTGGTGTCTGACAAAACGATCTCACGCATTGCAACCTTGATGTCATGGATTTTTCCCTGAACATATATCTTTCTGGAGCCTGTAAGCGGAGCTCTGGTAATGGTTTGCTGACCTGGAGTGATTTCTTCTTTTTTCATATTGACTACGGAAAGAATGTGGTGTATTGTAACTATAAACTTTTAACTCTTAACTCTTCACTATTAACTAGCATTATCCTCCTTGACTTGCCTTGATGACCAAGACTTTATCATTATCGGTTAGAATATACTCATCCCAGGATTTTTTAGGAATTACCTGATTATTGACCGCAACGGCAAGACCTTTTTTATCATCAAGCTGGTGCAGATGGAGGAAAGATTCAAGTTTTAAATTTTCTGAAATATTTGTCAGATCTCCGTTGAAGTAAATGTCCATTATCTTGTTCAATTTTTTTACAAGACCGGAGAGATGTTCAATACCAAAGCATTGCCTCGACTTTTTCCTACGGCAGTATGAACTGCATCAGGTTCAGAGGGTAACATCTCATTCCGGCAAAGCGGAAGCCCCTAAAGTCTATGTCAAAGATAATGATAATTGAATATTAAGAAGAATTAATTTTTTCTGATTTATAATATATTTAAATAATAACAGCTAATATTGATTATAAACCAAATTATGAAAATACTTTTAATATCACTCACTTGCATTTTATTTAATATTATCATTCAGGCACAGGATTATTATCCTCTTAAAGCTAAAAATGTATATAATTTCACAACAAACTCAAGCCCTTACTTTTTCCCACTCAAAATTGATTCAGTAAAACTAGTTGGGATTGATTCGGTTTACTATTTGTTTAAACAGATAAAACCAGCAATACAAAATTCTAACTGCAAATACACCTTATTAGGGGATTCCTGGATCGGTGAAACAATTAAAATTCAGCCAAATGGTTTTATAACTTTCGTTAATAAGGATAAAAAACCTTTTCTATTTAAGACGAAAGCCTCACTATATGAAAAATGGACTGCTTATCAGAATTCTAAATGGAAAGCAGAAGTAAGGCATTCGGTTTATAATACTGAAGCTTTTATGGGGATTTTAGATTCTATTAAAACCTATACAATTTCAATCACAAAATTAAATGGAACTGATACAATTCATCCATATGATAATTTGCAGATAAAAATCAGCAAGAAATATGGCTTTATAAAATTGATAAATTTTTATTCCTGGGATGTGAGTATAAACGGCCCAACTGAAAGTCCACTAACAAATTTGAATTTAAACGGCTTAGAAAATGAAAAACTAAGTAATTTAAATATTACCGGACGTGAGATTTATGATTTTAAAGTAGGTGATATATATCAGATCCATGAAAGAGATTACAATATTCAAGCGAACTATTCCTATGA
>JACMRH010000235.1 GCA_014376535.1 Cytophagales bacterium
AACTTTTGGCGGAAATATTGGCTTACAAATAGGGAATCCAACTAATATTCTACTATCACCAGCAATTGGGTACATTCCTAAAGGAAAATTATTCAACGATAAATTTATGATCGGTGTTGGTGCAACTTATATGTATCAAAAGATAAAGTATACTGGCGTAAATTACGAAGCTAATATATACGGAGGACGTACTTTTGCCCGCTATATTATCTACCAAAATTTCTTCGCCTATCTGGAACATGAATTTCTAAACGCTCCTGTTTTTGTGGGAAGTGGAAGAGAAAGACAATGGGTGAACTCTGTTTTCTTAGGAGGTGGATATTTATTGAAATTGACAGAAAAAGGTGGTGTTATGATTTCAGTACTATACAATCTTGCCTGGACTCCAATCCATCCACTTTATTCTAGTCCCTGGACTGTGAGAGTTGGTTTCATGCTATAAAATTCAGAATCTATCTAAATACAAAATACTAAGTACAAAGTACTAAAAATGAAAGTTACTCCCAAAAAACACCTCGGCCAGCATTTCTTGACTGACAGTACTATTTCGGCCAGGATTGCGGACAGCATTCAGGGACACATGGGGTATAAACATTTATTGGAAATAGGTCCGGGAACAGGAGCTTTAACTGATTTTCTCTTAAAAGGTGACAAGAAAATAACGGCAATTGAAATAGACAATGAGTCAATTCCGTTTTTACACAGTCGGTATAAAGGACAAGAAAACCTGACCATTATCCACGGCGATTTTCTTCAAACGGACCTGAATACAGTTGAGGAAAATTTGCTGGGCGTAACCGGAAACTTTCCATATAATATTTCTTCGCAAATATTTTTTCATATTCTGGAATATCGCGACAAAGTTCCGGAAGTGGTCTGTATGCTTCAAAAGGAAGTAGCAGAAAGAATGGTGGGTGAAAAGGATAACGGTATTTTAACAATTCTTTTACATGCCTGGTACAGCATTGAATATCTTTTTACAGTTCCTCAATATGTATTTGATCCGCCTCCTAAAGTGATGTCGGCCGTAATAAGGCTTAAAAGAAATGATAGAAAAAAATTGGGATGCAATGAAAAACAATTTAAAGCCTTGATAAAGGTAGCATATCATAACAGAAGGAAAACATTGCGAAACAACCTGAAGAGTTTAAATTTGCCTACAGAATATCTGGCGAATGAATATTTCACAAAAAGGGCAGAAGAACTTGGTGTGGATGAATTTGTAAAACTGACGAATGAAATCGAAGAACTTAAAAGGAAATGATGAGTGATGAATTATAAATGATGAATGTTTATAACAATCAAATCTTGTATGACTAACCTTAAATCAAGTTAATTATAAATTCCAGTCTGAAATCGCAATACACAATACGCATTACTCAATATTAAGTACTCAATACTAAAAAGGTGCAGTTCGAATTAACCAAAGAGTTTTTAGAAGAAGTCAGGGATTTGGTCCAGGCCAAAGATTCGGAAAAGATCCGGGCTACTTTAGATGAATTGTATCCTGCAGATATCACATCTGTTTTGTATGAATTGGATGGGGAAGAATGCAAGTATGTTTTCAATATACTTGATAAAAGTCTTGACGCTCAAATACTTAGTTATATAGATGAAGATACCCGAACAAAGTTTTTAAAGAATTTTGAATCGAAGGAAATAGCTGAAATGATGGAGTTTGTGGACTCTGATGATGCAGCTGATATCTTAAACGAACAACCTCTAAGGACCCGGGAAGAAGTAATAGGATTTATAGAGAACAAAGAAAAGGCGCAGAATATCCTTGACCTTCTTCGATATGAGGAAAATACTGCTGGTGCCATTATGGCAAAGGAATTTGTTGTTACCAACGTTAACTGGAATGTAAAACATTGTATTGAAGAGATAAGGAACCAAACTGCTATTCTCGAAAAGCTATACACTGTTTATGTAGTTGATCAGAATGAAGCTTTGGTCGGCCATGTTTCACTCAAAAAAATCATTCTTGCAACAGACTATACCAAACTTCTGGAAATTGCTGAAACAGACGTAATCTATGTTGAAACCTGGATGAAAAGCGAAGAAGTCGCCGATATCATGCAGAAATACGATTTAGACTCCATTCCGGTAGTAAATGTGCAGAAAAAACTTGTAGGCATGGTCACGATTGATGATGTGGTTGACATCATTAAAGAAAGACAGGAAATGGACCGCCAGGCCATGGCAGGTATTACGGAAGATATTGAAGAAGATGACTCTGTATGGATGCTTACCCGTGCAAGACTTCCATGGCTTTTAATTGGAATGGTGGGAGGCTTAACCGGCGCAAGTTTTATCGGTCTTTTTGAAAAAAATCTTACATTGATCCCTGCAATGGCATTTTTTATCCCTTTGATAACTGCTACAGGTGGAAATGTTGGAGTTCAATCTTCTTCAATCGTAGTACAAAGTTTGGCTAACAGAACGTTTTTTGAAAAGAATTTGGGCCATCGTCTGATAAAAGTATTGATGGTAGGATTGATCAATGGATTAGTCCTGGCTTTGCTCGTTTTTTTAGCTAATATCACACTTGGACAACCTATTAAACTTGCTTTTGTAGTCTCCATTGCTTTGTTGAGCGTTGTCATGCTCGCTTCTGTAATGGGAACCATAACCCCTTTAGTACTTGATAATTTTGGAATAAATCCCGCAGTTGCCTCCGGGCCATTTATTACAACAACCAATGACCTTTTAGGTTTGGGAGTATATTTTTCTGTAGCTTCAATGCTATATAGCCTCTAACCGAAAGCTGCTTACTCAATGACTAAATACCATAAACTAAGTACAAAGTACTCATAAAATGAAACCTAATTGCCTCATAATAGATGATATGCACCCTTCCATAATTAAAATTTTGGAAGAAACTGGCATTGAAACACATTATGAACCGACTATTACTCAAGAGGCAATATTTGAAAAGATTAAGGATTACGAAGGCATAATAGTCAGGGGAAAAATAAAATTAGATAAAGATTTTTTTAAAAAGGCCACCAATCTAAAGTACATAGGCAGAGCAGGAGCAGGGAAAGATAATATCGATCTGGAAGTCGCAGAAAGCCTGGGAATTACAATATTAAATGCTCCTGAGGGGAATAGAGATGCTGTAGCTGAGCATGTTATAGGGATGATATTAAATCTCCTCAATAAAATCTCTGGTGCTGATAAGGAAATTAGGAATCGCATATGGAAAAGAGAGGCTAACCGTGGTGTAGAATTGGGTAGTCAGACAGTGGGTGTGATTGGTTTTGGCAATACAGGAAGGGAAGTTGCTAAAAGATTAACCAGTTTTGGTTGTAAAGTTTTGGCCTATGATATCCGGGGAATCAAATATTCTGAACTTGGTGTAATAATATCTTCATTAGAAAATATTTTTCAGGAGGCAGATATTGTAAGTCTTCATATTCCGCTGGATAACCATAACAGAAACCTGGTTAACAAAGATTTTTTTGTCAAATTTCAGAAGCCAATTTGGTTAATAAATACAGCAAGAGGTGAAATTGTCAACACTGCTGATCTCCTGGAACAAATCAAAATTGGAAAAGTCTTGGGAGCGGGGCTTGATGTTTTAGAAAACGAGAAACTGGAAACTTTGTCTTTACCTCAGAAACAAAACTTTGAAGATCTCATTAAGTTACCAAATGTTTTACTCACTCCACATGTAGCTGGTTGGACATTTGATTCCTATAGAAAAATAAGTGAAGTTTTGGGCAGAAAAATTGCCTTGTTTTATAAAGTTCATTTGAACCAAAACTTATCAAAATCCCCAATCACACCACTTTAGAAATTGATATAACTAAAAAAAGGAAATCGACTTTTTCGTTTACCTTTACAATCCGTTATTTTGCGATGTAATGTCAGACAATAAAAAGAAACCTGCAATGGGCAGAGGCCTTAGTGCCCTATTATCAGATGCAACTCCAGTTGAATCTCCTGTTGTAGAGAAAGTAGTAGAGATAAATTCGATCTCAGAAATACCAATAGACCAGATAGAGGCTAATGCAGGCCAGCCCCGAACCTATTTTGATGAAGATGCACTTATTGAACTTGCAGAATCTATTAAAGTCCAGGGTATTATTCAGCCAATCACAGTCAGAAAACTAAGTGAAAAAGAATTCCAGATAATATCAGGCGAAAGAAGGTTTCGAGCAAGTAAATTACTTGGTTTAACTAGTATTCCTGCCTATGTCAGGACTGCAGATGACCAGCAAATGCTGGAAATGGCGCTGATCGAAAACATCCAGCGGGAAAACCTAAATGCTATAGAGATTTCTTTAAGTTACCAAAGGCTTTTAAGCGAATGCAACCTGAAACAGGAAGAGCTTGGAACAAGGGTAGGCAAAAACAGGACTACTGTAAATAATTACCTTAGGTTACTAAAGCTTCCGCCAGCAATTCAGGCATCTATCCGTGATAATAAATTGAGCATGGGTCATGCCAGGGCTATTATCAACGTAGAAAAAACAGAAGATCAACTGGCTATTTTTAACAAGGTTTTAAATGAGGACCTTTCCGTTAGAAAAGTTGAAGATATCGTCAGGGCAATGTCCAGTAAAGAAGAGAAACCTTCAGCTAAAGCGAAATCTCCAGAGAACATAGAGCTAAAACAATTACAAGGAAGACTTTCTTCTCACTTTGGTACACGAATAAGTATATCAAGTGATGAGAAATTAAATGGCGAAATAAAGATTCCTTTTATTTCAAAAGACGATCTTAACCGAATCCTGGAAATAATCAATCCCTGATGTTAAATAAGATTGCCTTCTACTTTTTTTTATCTTTCCTTCAGGTAGGTTGGGTTTTGGGGCAATCGCCAAAAACAGACACTATTCCTTCTTTACCTCCTAAAAGTGAAGCAACCTTAGAAAGAGATTCCAGCGACAATAATAGTTGGCTAAGCGATACCACTTTTAAAACTAAAAAACATTCTGCAAAAAGGGCGACTTTGTATTCTGCTGTAGTTCCAGGTCTTGGTCAGATATATAACAGACAATATTACAAACCTCCGATTATTGTGGGCCTAGGCGTATTATTTGCTTATCTAATTATTGATAATAATATAAATTATGTGGAAATAAATAAAGATTTAGAAAAAAGAGACGACAATAAGTTGTCTACAACCTACAATACTTTGGCATTTCCTAGTTCAAAATATGATCAATACGATGCATCAAATCCTGACCGAAATAAGCAATCCAGAACTTATGACGACATTGGACTTAGAAACCTCAGGGACAGTTACCGGAGAGACAGGGATTTCTACATCATTTTAGCCACTCTTACATACGCATTAAACATTGTTGACGCTGCCGTATTTGCTCATTTGAGAGAATTTGAGGTTAACGATAAGTTAAC
>JACMRH010000236.1 GCA_014376535.1 Cytophagales bacterium
CCAAGTTTGTTGGCTTCTTCAATTTCTTTGAAGTCGACGGAGTCTAAGTAAAGTTCCATTGGATAAGTTGACGGTTGTCTGTTGACGGTTGACAGTAATGTAAATTGTATTGAATTAGTTAGTGACTAATTCAGCTTTTCTGGTTTGACTCTTAACTAAATTATGTATTTCAATAAGAGGTTTTAAAAATTCTTCAAGGTGGTCAATATAATACTGACTGGCGGCATCACACAAAGCCTCTGGCGGATTTGGATGTGCTTCGATAAATAAGCCATCAATTCCTGCACCAACAGCCGATCTTGCCAATACAGGCAAAAATTCACGGTTTCCACCATTCGGGTCAGAACTTGGAATTCCATATTTGCGGATAGAATGGGTAACATCAAAAACCACAGGATAACCTGTTTTTGCCATGTGGTAAAAACTTCTAGGATCAACAATCAGGTCGTTATACCCAAATGTAAATCCTCTTTCTGTTAAAATGATTTGGTCGTTTCCAGCTTCAACTGCCTTTTCTGCAGGTTTAGCCATGTTTTCCGGAGCTAAAAACTGACCGTGTTTTATATTAATAACTTTGCCAGTTTTCGCAGCTGCAACCATTAAATCAGTTTGCATACACAAATAGGCCGGAATTTGAATTATATCCAGAACATCACCTGCCTCGCTCATTTGTTCAGGGTAATGAACATCTGATAGAATAGGAAGTTTAAAGGTTGTTTTGATTTTATCCAGCATCTTCAAACCTTCGTGGATCCTTGGACCAACAAAGAATTTCAAAGAACTGCGATTGTCTTTTTGGTAAGAAGATTTGAATACAAGAGGGACATTTAATCTTTCTGAAATGCGGACCAGTTTTTCAGCTGTTTCCATCATTATTTTCTCAGATTCTATTACACAAGGACCTGAAATAAGGAAAAGTTGATCAACACCACACTGGATATTACCAACTTTTACGATCTTTTTTGACATGAATTGACTTAATTATAGATTTCAAAGTTAAAAGAATAAATCGAAATGTCAGCTATTGGCAGATTTGGTTGTGTATGTCAATAGGTTTTGAGTTTTGATAGCATCGTTAATCGTTATCCTCAGTTGATCCTTTCGTTGTTTCTGTAAATGGTTTTATGTCCATTCCTGGATATGTAGGGTTTACAATCATGTTTCCCTTTGTGTCAATAAAGCCCCAGCTATCTTTAACTTTTACCATGGCCATACCTTCTTTAAAATTTTGGGCACCGGTAAATTTGGCTGGTATCACCATATCACCCTTCTGATTTACATAACCCCAAAATTCTCCTGTCCTTACTCTTGCTAAGCCTTCACTAAAATTTCCCGCTTTGTCAAGTGTTGCAGGGATTACAAGCTTCCCGGTTTTATCCACAAAACCAAATTTATTATCCGGTCTTACTTTTGCCAATCCATTAGAAAATGGTTCGGCGCCTTCTAATTTCAATGGAACAACAACATTTCCCTTCAAATCAATATAACCCCATTTTCCATCCTGGCGAACTGCGGCCAGACCTTCACAGAAAGGCTGTGCCCCCTCATATTTTGGTTCAATAAAAAATTTGCCTGTCTTGTCAATATATCCCCATTTGCCATTTACTTTTAAACGGGCTGCGATGTCCTGGCCATTTGATAAATAAGCTAAAAAGATTGCTGGTAATACTAAAAGATACTTTTTCATAGGTTTAAAAGGTTTAATTATTTGTAGAAGATGAAATAAATAAATTCAAATATAATTTTTGGCATCAAGTATCTTACAATTGAAGTAAAAATTTCATTGTATCAACCCCATCTGCAAAATCATTCAAACCTGGATTTTGAGTCTGGCCAAAGGAAATTTTGTTTTTGAAATCAGTATTGGTAACAACACACTGTAATTTATCAGCTTTTTCAGTAAGTTCTGCTGTTAGTTTATTTTGATCGGAATACCTTTCATAATATAATACAGAAATAGGCGAATGTAAGCTTTCAGATTCTTTTAAAAGTAAAAAATTATTATCTAAAAAAGGATCCTGGTTCATCAGGTAAATTGCCCTGTTATAGGTATAATTATTGGCATATTTATGCTGATTAATAACAAATGACCAGGGTTCAAAGGTGTCTATCAGCTTTGTAATGTCATAATTTTCTGGAATATAGACCTTCGTTACATTCCGGCAACCCAGTCCAAAATAGGTAAAGATATCAGAACCGAGTTTTTCGAAATCAGAAACGCTTTCTTTTCCATTTAATATGGCAACAGAAGTCCGGTTTTTCCTGATAATATGAGGGTATTTTCCGAAATAGCTTTCAAAATAACGGGCCGAATTATCACTTCCAGTACAAATTACAGCTTCCATATTCGCCATTCGTTCTACAACTTGAATAAACAGTTTAAAATCAGGAGCGATTTCGACGATTTTTTCCAGGAGAAATTTCATTATAATGGTATCGCTTTTACTTAGCTTGGCTTGCAGTATGTGTCCGGACAATAGAACACAAAAAGCATCGTGAAATCCAACCCCTGGAATGTTTCCGGCCATTATAACCCCAATATTTTTGCTCTGTACTTCTTTGTTTAATTCTGGATAAAAAGGAATGAAATTTATTAGACTATCTTCCTTTAGCATATCAGCCAATGAGGTTAAAGCAGTTTTTAAACTATCCTCGGTAAACCAAGCATTTTCATATTTAGCTTTTCTGGAAAGTGATTCCATTTCTTCCATCGACATTGAAGATATAAACTTGCCAAGGGCAACAAAGCATGCTATTCTGTTGTTAAGTGTGATATGTTTAAGCGCCGTAGACATGGTAAAAGAATTATAATACTGCAAGATGTGTTTAAAGAATGATAATATGTTAAATTTGTATTTATCGATTGTAAAGGTAATTTACAGGAGTTTGCTAACTTTGCAGCCCCAAAATTTGTTATCCTAAAAAATTTTCGGCCATGGCTATTATTATTACTGAAGAATGTATCAATTGCGGTGCGTGTGAGCCGGAATGTCCAAATACTGCTATTTATGAAGGCGGCGCAAAGTGGACCTGGTCTGGAGGTACTAAACTTACCCAGGTAGAACTGGAAGATGGAACTGTTATTGACGGCAAATCCCAGCAAGAACCAGTATCCCCGGAATTTTATTACATAGTACCAAATAAATGCACAGAATGTACAGGTTTTCACGAGGAGCCTCAATGTGCTGCAGTTTGCCCAGTTGATTGTTGCGTAGATGATCCTGAATACAGGGAAACAAAAGAAGAACTTTTGGCTAAAAAGACCTGGTTACACAACGAATAATTAAAAGCAGGTAAACTCTACCTGCTTTTAACACAACAACCTGTCGATCAATATTCCTGCTGCTATCCCAACATTTAAAGATTCAGCGTTTCCAATTCGGGGAATAGTTACCTTTTCACTCACAAAAGGAACTAAATCATTGTTTATTCCATTTGCCTCATTGCCTAAAAGTAAAATAGCTGGTAGCTGACATTTTACATTATATATGGAGACACCATCCATAAAAGCCGCCAGAACTGGAATTTTTGAATTTGCCATAAAAAATTGGCTTAGATCCCGATAGTAAATATTTAATCTGGTATAGGATCCTTTAGTGGCATTTATGACTTTAGGATTGTATAAGTCAACAGTATCTAAACTGCAAACCATGTTTTTTATCCCATACCAATCTGCAGTCCTGATGATTGTGCCCAAATTTCCCGGATCATTTATTCCATCAAGTACTAATATTAATTCATTCTCAATTTTAACGTCGACCTTTTCATCCTTAGTAACTGCAATTGCCAATGCACTATTATTAGTTTCAAGCGTTCCAACAGAGGCTAGCTCTCCGGATGTAACGATCTGAATTTCCAATCCCTTCTTTAATACCAGGTGTTCCATGTGAAATAAAAATTCATTTGTAACGAAGATTTTTTTGACTTCATAGTCAGAATTTAATAATTCCAGAACATTTTTATAACCTTCCACAAAAAATGCACGCTCAATCCTGCGGTATTTCTTATTTTGCAAGGAATTGATATACTTCACCTCAGCTTTGCTTAGCATTTCCTGAATTTGCGTAAAACTCAAATTTACATACAGTTTTCCATAGCTTTTGCTATAGCTCTATCTTCTTGCAGCAGTTTCAAATACCTGGAGAAAAAAGGTGCTATTGGACCTAAAGATTATTTGCTATATAAGCAGAATGTAACGGGAAATAAAGCTGAACCAAAGGACGTCTTTACACCATTTTATCAACAGAAACCAAATAAGAAGATACCTCTTATAGGCTCGCGACCTTACTTCTATTTTTATTTGATAGGCAAATCTTTCAATTACACTAACAAAGTTGGATTGAAAATAGAAAGGGTTGCAAAAAAATATGATGCTAAAATATTATCAGATAGCGGAAAGCCTTCCAGAATAAAAAAGCTGACATTAAAAAAAGAGAAGAAGTTAGAAAAACTCAGGACTAAGCAGCAGGGAGGCAATGGTTTTATGAGAACTTTTGGCGAAGCTCCTTCGATTGCAAAAAAGGAAAACTTTGAGAAAAGTGCTGGCATGATGGGCCAGATGCTTAAAACCAAAGGCTACTATCATCATAATATTCAAATTCTATATGACACTAATGGGAGAAAATTAGAAGTGATTTATAAGATCAATGAAGGTGATCCCCATTTAATAAATAGTATTAAGTATTCAGTTCTCAATCCAAAAATATCCGCCTTAATTGAGACGAACCGAGAGGAAAGTGTCTTAAAATTAAATAAAAATCTGGACGAGAGTGACCTGGTAAAAGAACGTGACAGGCTGGACAAACTTTTGAAAAACAATGGCTATTTTGACTTTGAAAAACAGTTTATCTCTTGCAAAATAGATACAAATGGTGTTCCCTATCGTGCAGATGTCGAAATTAAACTGGACACTGCATCCGGGAAAGATTTATATAGAAAGTATTCATTAAACAAAATTTATTGTTTCATAGAACATAGCAAGTTTGAGAAATTACCAAGAGATACAGTAGTTTATGATAATATCAACTTTATTCAAATAAATAATAAGTTTGGAAAAAAAGTACTTGCGGGGAAAATCAAGTTTAGGCCTGGAGACTATTTTTCACTGGACAAAAATATCAGCACTCAGCTTAACCTTACAAATCTTGATAATTTTAAATACATAGATATAAAATATGCCAAAAAAAACTCTTCAGATTCTTTATTGAATGTTTTAATCACCTTGAATTCAAATAAAAAATTCCAAATAACAGATGAATGGGGTTTAAATGTTTCTCAAGGACTTCCTGGACCTCAGGTAAGCGTATCATTTCTCGATAGAAATGTTTTAAGAGGTTGCGAAAATTTCGATGCTAGCGTTCGTTTTGGAATTGAAGGTGTTGCAAGTGCCACAAATCCTAATTCAGTCTATAAAAGTATAGAGGGTGCTGCAGATGTCGGGATAACTTTTCCACAATTTTACTTCCCTTCAAGAATAAGGTTGAAATTCAATAATTACTATCCCAGAACCAGGCTTAGCTTCTCTTTCAACAACATAGTACGACCAGATTATCTCAGACGAAATTATAAATTGGCTTTAAATTATACATTCACCCGAAATGTATATTCAAGGTATATATTTTCCATTGCAGACTTAAACGTTGTTCAATCAACTATTTACACTAAAACTTTCCGGGATTATCTTGACACTTTGACAAACCGGGGCAACACACTTAGCACCAGTTTCAGACCTTCTTTCATTTCAAGTATCCACATAACATACATTTATAACAACAATGACTTTACAAAATTTGTAAATGGAAATTTCCTTCGTCTCTTCGCTGAAACAGGGGGAAATTTTATTAATTATCTAGAAAAACCATTAGAACAAAGAGGAATCATTCAGGATAAAAAGCTATTTGGCCAATTAACTTATTTTAAATTTGTAAAATTTAATATTGATTACAGAGCCTACAGGGTCTTACTGCCCAAAAGTCAGCTTGCCTTTCGGGTGAACACCGGGGTGGCTTATCCATTCCAAAATCAATCATTGCCTTATGAGAAATACTTTTTTGCTGGGGGAAGTAATAGTTTAAGGGCTTGGAGGCCAAGACGTTTAGGACCAGGATCTAAGCAACCAAGTGCACCTAATGCTGACGGAGTTTTTGATTATCGGTTCGAACAACCCGCTGAAATTATTTTAGAGTTGAGTGTAGAGTCCAGATTTAAAATAATAAGATTTATAGAAGGTGCCATTTTTGTAGATGCCGGAAATGTTTGGCGAGTTGGTGAAAGTTTAGAGAGCACAAAAGCTTCAGATTTTAACTCTAAAAGGTTTTATAAAGAGATAGCAGTTGGTAGTGGCTTTGGCTTGAGGTTTAACTTTAGTTTCATTATTGTAAGGTTTGACCTAGGATTAAAAGTGTATGATCCTGCCCTTGCAGAAAATAGTCGGTTAGTTGTCAAAAACTGGACACTTAAGAATATAATTGCCCGAAACGAATATGGCCTGATAAACCTGGGTATTGGTTATCCTTTTTAATATGGAGAAAAAATTAATTGCCGAAAGGTTTAAAGCTTTACAAAATTCTATTTGCTTACAAGTTGAGAAAGAAGATGGAAAAGGAACATTCCAATCTGATATATGGACCAGAACCGAAGGTGGGGGTGGTGATACAAAAATACTTACCAATGGGTTGGTATTAGAAAAGGGAGGGGTTTTATTCTCAGAAGTTTATGGTCCAGTTTCCGATAAAATGAAATCGTCGTTTGACTTTCAAAATGAGGAGTTTTATGCAACTGGTGTTTCCATTGTTATGCACCCATCAAACCCTTTTGTTCCTATTATCCATATGAATATAAGGTATTTTGAAACAGGAACATCATGGTGGTTTGGGGGTGGTATAGATTTAACCCCAATTTATATAGACGAAAAGGAAGCTAAATATTTCCATCAGAAGCTAAAAGATACCTGTGACAAAACTGATTTTCATTTTTACTCAAAATTTAAAGACTGGGCTGATAATTATTTCTTCCTTCCACACAGAAATGAAACCAGGGGAATAGGCGGAATATTTTTCGATAGGCTAACAACTAAAAATACTGGTAAAACAAAAGAAGAAATTTTTGATTTCGTAATAGGTATAGGAGAAACCTTTGCTCCAGTCTACACCCAAATTATGAATACAAAAAAGAATATACCTTATTCTGAGAAAAATAAAGAATGGCAAGGAATAAGAAGAAGCAGGTATGTAGAATTCAACTTATTGTATGACAAAGGCACAAAATTTGGTCTTGAATCTGACGGACGAGTAGAATCTATATTAATGAGCATGCCACCTTTGGCACAATGGCCATATAATTATAAACCAGCTGAAAATAGTCTTGAACGGAAAACTTTAGACTTACTAGTAAAAAATAAAGCCTGGATTTAGTCCAGGCTTTAGCATTAATATATTGATAAAGTTTATCTTCTTTTAATTGTTTTTTTACCAGTAACAACCCTGTTAAGATTTCCTTTGCTAGATTGATCACTAAAGGCTTCGATCATATATTCCAGGCGGAAATTAAAAGTAAAATACCCGTCCTTTCTGGTTGGATTGCCTCTTACCTTTTCGGAATAATAATTACCATCGCTGGTTTTATCTGATAATTGTGCAGCAGTAGAAGTTGGACCTCCTACGAATGAGTTTGGGTTTTTATAATTTTTACCGCTAACATCATCAAGATAGTCTGTAAATGTTTTTCTGTACGTAAACTCCAAACTAATATTCATGTCATGTCTAAGCCTTGTTCTAAGTCCTACACCAAAAGGTATTACAGGAGTGAACCTTGAATAATTTTTTCCTTCAGTTTGATATTGGTGAAGATTGTACCATTTGCCATCAAGCTGTCCCATTGGATTAAAATAGGCTAGTCCTATACCTGCATGAACATAAGGTTCAATTGTTCTCCTTTGTTCAAATTTATGCTGAAAAGGAAAAATGTCATACATAGCTGATGCAGCCAGTTCAAAAATATCAGTTCTGAAACCTAAATTTCTTTCTGCTTTGTATATTTTGTCTGAATTAGCAAGCCTTGTCCAGAAAGCATCTATTTTAAAACAAAAACGGGAATTATATCTGTAATAAGCACCCAGGGCAAGTGAATGTCTGAATTCATAACAATCCCAGCCTTCGCAGATATCGCCATAGTAAGTAGACATGCCTAAACCTCCTGTAACTTTTATAAAGTTAAGTGCATTAAGCTTTTTAGATTTTAATGTTTGCGTTCCACTTGAATGTTTTGCACCGTCATGTTGAGCAAATGATGTAACTGAAAACGTCAACAATCCAGCTATTAAAAGTAATGATGATTTTCTATATAATTTTTCCATTAAGGTAAATTGGTAATATGGAACATTCAAAAATGATGAATAAAGCTTTAAACTCAAAATATTATGTGATGTTTTGGTTCATTTTAAATAAATATTTTCCAATTATGTCAAATTCTATGTTTACTAGCATGTTAATTTGCAATTTTTTAAGATTCGTATTCTCTAAGGTGTAGGGAATAATTGCGACCGAAAAATAATCCTGTCCGGATTCTACAACTGTCAGACTTATTCCATTTATACAAACAGATCCCTTCTCAACTGTTATAAAATTCGGCGCGGCAGAATGTCTAAAAAAGTATGCCAAATATCCCTGATTGTTTATGATTTTTTCACAAACAGCTGTTGTATCTACATGGCCCTGCACTATATGTCCATCAAAACGGCCATCTGCTTTCAGGCATCTTTCCAGGTTTATTTCATTTCCAATTTCCAAAAGTCCAAGGTTCGACCTTTGTAACGTCTCAGGGACTGCTGTAACCAAATAAGAATTCTTCAAAATTTCAGTAACAGTAAGACAAACCCCATTGTGGGAAACACTTTGACCTGGAATTAATTCATTTACAAATGTTGATTGTACTTCAAATTCAACATTGCCGCTTTGATTAATTGCTTTACCCTTGATAATTCCCAATGATTCTATTATTCCGGTGAACATAAAGTATTCCTTTAAAGACAAAGGTTATATTTACGGCGCAGTATTGCAACAATATGATTATTGATGATTATAAGCACAAAGGGCTTCGTAAAAAGCTTGTGAAAGAACTTCAGGGAAAGGGGATTTATGACCAGGCTGTTTTGGATTCAATTTTAAACGTGCCCAGACACATATTTTTAGATACTGCCTTTCTTGAACAGGCATATACGGATAAAGCTTTTCAGATTGGGGAGGGACAAACTATTTCACAACCCTATACCGTGGCATTTCAAACTCAGTTGCTGGAAATTAAGAAAGGTGAAAAAGTATTAGAAATTGGTACAGGATCAGGATATCAGGCATCAGTTTTATGTTATATGGAAACCAAACTTTATTCTATTGAAAGAATCAAGTCTTTAAGTAAAAACGCATCACTTATATTTCAGAAACTCGGTTACAAACCAGAACTAATGGTTGGAGATGGGTCTTTAGGTTGGAAAGTACATTCACCTTTTCAAAAGATAATTGTGACCGCCGGTGCACCTCTTGCTCCTGAACCATTATTAGAACAACTTGACCTTGGTGGAATTTTAGTAATCCCAATAGGAGATCAAAAAGTACAAACTATGGTAAGATACAAAAAGGATTTAACAGGAAAAATTACCAAGGAGGAGCATGGAATATTCAAATTTGTACCCCTTTTGGGCGAAAAAGCCTGGAAAACAACTCAAAAGATATGACGGAAAAATTGTGTTCTGAATCATATGCTGAAATGACTGAGTTGGTATTACCAAACGATACCAATATGCTTTTCAACCTGATGGGTGGAAAACTAATGCAGTGGATGGATATTGTGGCTGCAATTTCAGCTCAAAGGCATTCTAACCGGTTAGTAGTAACAGCTTCGGTTGACAATGTTTCTTTTAAAGAGCCTATCAAACTTGGCTATGTTGTTACCTTAAAAGCACAAGTAACACGATCTTTTCGCAGTTCAATGGAAGTTCATATCCAGGTTTGGGCTGAAGATGTTCCAAATCAGAGAAGGTTTAAGAGTAATGAAGCATATTTAACATTTGTTGCTTTAGACAATGAGGGAAAACCGGTTTCTGTACCAGTTGCAGTGCCGAATAATGATATTGAAAAACACTTATTTACAACTGCATTGAACCGCCGGGAACTAAGGTTAGTACTTGCTGGAAAAATGAAACCCTCTGATGCTGAAGGTTTAAGATCGATGTTCACTGAAAAATAATTTCTATTAGATTTAAATATGGATAAGCTTTTTAAAGCCAATTTTTACCCAGGCCCTTCAAGATTATATGACGAAGTAGCAGACTATGCTTCGGATGCATTTAAAAAAGGTATTTTGAGCATAAACCACAGAAGTCCGGTTTTTGAAGACCTTTTTAGATTAACTAAGGAACGTTTATTTACATATCTGAATGTACCTAAAGATTATCATTTGGTGTTTACTTCTTCTGCGACGGAGTGTTGGGAAATAATTAGTCAGTCTTTGGTCGAAGACAGCAGTTTTCATTTATATAATGGAAATTTTGGAAAAAAATGGTTCGAATATGCAGGGAAGATTAACCAAAACACTGAATCTGCTTATTTTTCGCCTAATACTTTAATAAGACCAGAGGATTTGAATGTCCCATTGGATAGCGAATGGATTTGCGTAACGCAGAATGAAACTTCAAATGGAACTCAGGTTCACAATGAGACAATTGCCGCTATCAGAAAGGCATTTCCGGATCAATTTATTGCTGTTGATGCCACAAGTTCTATGGCTGGAGTTGATCTTAATTTTACTGATGCAGATTTGTGGTTTGCTTCTGTTCAGAAATGTTTTGGTTTACCAGCAGGTTTGGGAATTATGATATTTTCTGATGCCGTTGTAAAAAAGAGCCAATCTGTTAGTGAATCAAATCATTATAACAGTTTTGCTAATTTTATTTACAACGAGAAGAAAAACCAGACACATATTACCCCGAATGTTATGGGTATTTATTTGCTGTTTAGGCTTTTTGACAAACTTGAGAGTATCAAAGAAGTAGACAAGAAGATAACAGAAAGAGCAAAACATTTATACAGCTATTTCCAGGGATATTCAGAATTTCAACCTATTACGCAGAACCATCACTGTTATTCTTCAACTGTTTTGGCTTTTGAAGGTGAACCGGGGTTTATAAATGATTTAAAAAAAGCGGCATCTCAACATGGTATAATTTTGGGTAATGGATATGGTGATTGGAAAAACACATCATTCAGAATTGCCAACTTCCCGGCAATACCGGATAGCGAAGTAGAGCAGCTTATTGCTTTTTTTGATCAATATTAATCAGATAAGTTTGTGAATATGAACGTTGAGGAGGTTTTTTCCGAATTTGATAAGCTTAAAGTTTTGATAATTGGCGATGTGATGCTTGACTCGTATCTGTGGGGCAAAGTAGAAAGAATTTCTCCTGAAGCACCTGTACCAATTGTCAACGTTCAGAAACGCGAAGTGAGGTTAGGTGGAGCCGGGAATGTGGCATTAAACATATTGTCTCTTGGGGCAAAACCGGTTTTATGTTCTGTAATTGGCCAGGATTTAGATGGCGATACTTTCCTTAATTTATTGGATAAACATGGAATGGAAAAATCCGGAATTATTCAAACTCAGGACAGGCCCACCACAATAAAACATAGGATAATAGCTGGCTCACAACAAATGCTAAGAGTTGATTCTGAAACAGATAAAGAAATTAAAGAAGTTGTAACCAACAAATTACTAGAAAAAATAACCTTATTGCTTGAAGATTGCCAGGTAGTAATCTTTGAAGATTATGACAAAGGGGTAATCACTCCTGGTTTGATCAAACATGTTGTTAAAATGACCTCTGAAAAGGGAATACCGACAGTGGTGGATCCAAAAAAACGAAATTTTCTGGCGTATGAAGGTGTAACCTTGTTCAAACCAAACTTAAAAGAACTAAAAGAAGGCCTTAAAATAGACTTTGATAAGGCAGATAAAAATGAAGTTCAACACGCATCATCATTGCTTCGGGAAAAACTAAACATTAAGTCCACTTTAATTACACTATCTGAACATGGCATATTCGTTTCAGATGGTGAAAACAATCATTTTATTCCTGCCCATTTAAGAAGCATATCTGATGTATCTGGAGCAGGTGACACTGTTGTAAGTGTTGCTGCTTTAGCTTTAGCACTGAAATTACCTTTAAAACAGGTGGCAGAACTATCTAACCTGGCAGGAGGAATTGTTTGTGAGTATATAGGAGTTGTACCTATACATAAAGCACGTTTGAAAGAGGAAGCAAAGGAAATTTTTAATTAATTTTTTTTACCAGAATGGTTATTTTGTTAAAATCTGCAGCATCATTGATTACTTTCCGGAACTCTTCAAATTTTTCTACCGAAAATGATGTCCTGTTGTAGTACTCCCGGCAATTAACGACCAATTCTCCATTTTCTACTTTATATGAAGATTTGAAGCCAAACATAGGCCCTTCTGCATCGTCATAAGCATGGTTAATATTTAATTTTTCAAGACCTTCCAGTTTGAAACCAGATGGAATTTTTACTTTAATTATTCTCTCATATGAATGTGCATAAGGCATATCAATGGGGTTTTGCCTCTTTTTTTCCTGGTATATCTGCTCCTGGGGACCAATCAATTCTCCTATTTTAAGCAAGACTTTATCTCCGGCTCTTTCCAGATAAACATCAGTATTTAAAGTAGAAGAGATTATCAAAGGTGCCTTATATTGTGCAAGGTTGGTTATATCATAATTCTCAACTTTTATATTAGACACCTTTGTTTCTTTAGCGCCATTACTTAACACATTCTCAATCAATTCTTTTTTTTGCTTTTCATCTGAATAAAAATAATACTGTTTCAGGTTCATGGTTGCATACTCAGTCATTTCCTTTTTTACTTCAATAGAAGTGCCTGAAAGGTCATTGTTAATAGTAACGTTAATAAAATGCTTATCAGTACTTTTCTCAATGTCGTTGTAAGCAATTGTTTTGATGCTTGATATACTTTTTTTGGCTTTCCCTTCTGCAACCGGAACAACAAAAACACCCTTTTGTCCTAATAGACCAGCTGGAAGATAGCCTAATCTTAAAAGTTGGTTTCCAGGAGTAATATAATTTTTAGATTCAGGTAGATATAACACTACATCATTCAGGAATGACCATGAATCAAAATCAGGATCGAACTTTTTGTCATCCTTTTCGCAGGATATAACTATTTCAAAAGGAACTTTAGCTCTATCCAATCCCAACGCAATCAACTGAGTTATACCAAATAAGGTGGCGTATTTGTTTTTAATAATTCCCGATACCAACTCTTCGTCCTTAACATTCTGTACAATGTTAATGCTGGATTTGAAGTAATTCTCAATGGCAAACGCCTTTTCTTCAGTTGTCTTCAATCCAATTCCCAGTTTCTTAATGATCTTATCTAGTTCTTTAGCATTTTTATCATAGTTTTTGTAAATCCGGTCAAAATAGATTTTGCCCATATCGTTCCATTTGTCACTTCTGGCAGCGGCATATTCTGTGTTCTTTTCAAAGTTGTATTCAATCCTGATCCTGTTTGCATTTTCCAGGGCATATTTTTCTTCTTCAAAAGCCGGAACATTTTTTATTGAATAAGTCAAATACCGCTTATCTTCTATGACTGTATCAGTTGGGTTTACTTTAGAATTGTAGATTTTAGTCTTAAAAATCAGGTTTTTTGGAGTGATTAAAGAGTATTGATTAACCCTGCTTTGGGTTTGCGTTTGCAGGTAATCTGCCGAATATAAACTTCCACTTAATTTAAGGTAGATGATTGTTTCTACCATTGCACCTTTTCCGACTCCTTCAAGGGCAAGCAGATAATATTGTACTTCCTTCTCTTCAAGTTTTTTTACATCGTTCATTCCTTGTTCAGAAACAACTTTGCCATTTATTATAACCCTTGAAAAGATGTTTTCCAATGAGCTGCTATAATTTATTGGGATATATACTTTGTTTGAAGCTTCAACTGCCCTGTCATCATTTAATACCTGAATGCTATGTGTGACCTGATATTTTTGGAGACCTTCTTCTTTAGTTATCACAAATTCAACAAACTTTTTATTCATTAAAGTGATGGAGGATAGTTTTTGTTCTTCAGGACTTAGCTCATATACCAAAGGCTTTTTGTCCCACGAATACGTTTTAAAATCAAATGGCTGTGCAGTTGAATCCACTTGTGTTGTAAAAACAAAAAATAAAAGAAGCTTATATAATTTCATGTTATTGCCTGGTGGTGATTTGTTCTGCCATTTTCACGGCCTGATATACATTGATTACTTTTCCGGTTTTGGATAGCTTTTTGAAAGGCACCTTTTTGGTGACAATTTTACTTTTTCTACTTCCGGGAACATTTACTTTTTCACTCCTGAAATTTGTGCCTGATTTCATGATTATATCAATGATTTGAGAACAAGTAAGTTGTGGATAGTAAGACTTTAACAAAGCTGCAAGCCCGGTCACCATTGGTGCCGCCATGCTTGTTCCACTGTTTGCTTCATATAAATTGCCCGGTTTTAAGGAATAAATTTCGTGTCCCGGAGCAAAAACATCTACTGTTTTGCGTCCATAATTACTAAAAAAAGCTGGTAGCATAGCGCCTTTTTGCATGGTACTTGCTCCGATGCTCATCCAATTGGATGCCGCAGTTTTAGAGTGATAATAATATGGTGAAGGAAAGGATGGGTCTTTGTCAGTATTTTGTGCATCATTTCCCGCTGCATGGATTAACAAAACTCCTTTAGTTTCTGCATATTTTACAGCCTCATCTACAAGTGGTTTTTCAGGTGAAAAACCTTTTCCAAAACTCATATTTATAATTGAAGCGCCATTATCAACCGCATACCTTATGGCTAAGGCAATGTCTTTGTCCCTTTCATCTCCATCTGGAACTGCTCTGACTGACATAATTTTAACATTGTCTGCTATACCATCCAGACCTTTGCCGTTTTTACGGCCTGCACCCACAATTCCGGCAACATGAGTTCCATGACCGGGGTCAGGACCCTGACAATCATTACTTCCATATGGCTTACCATCCATTACTTCAGGATTATCTCCTAATAAAGTCCTTGGGTTAAATTCCACATTCAGGTTATAATTCAGTTTGTCATCCACATGGTCCACATATTTTTTGATTTCCTCTTTTTGCATTCCACTTTCTTTCAGGAAAGTTTGCATTTTGACAGCTTTCTTCAATTTCTCATCTTCAGTTACAATCCCATTCAGGTCTTCTAAGGTTACAGAATCCTTTTTAAGATACGCTTTTACCAAACTATCTGATGTTGTGAAGTTGTTATAAAAAGTTTTGACAGAATTTTCTTCAGATTTGGCTTCTGAAAGCTTCTTTATAAATTCCTTTTTTGCTTTTTGATACAGTTCATAATCATACTTTTCAGTTGATTTAACATCCTCAGCTTTCATATTCTCATATCTGGAAGCAAATTTTTTGTAAATCCTTGTCATTTCAAGTGTTTCCCGATCTATACATTGATCTTTGGTATTACTCAGGAAACTCCATCCGTTAATATCATCTATGTAACCGTTTTTGTCATCGTCAACTCCATTTCCGGCTATTTCTTTCGAATTAACCCAAATGTTGTCTTTTATATCTTCATGGTCTGTATCAACACCTGAATCGATAATTCCAACTATCACAGTATTAGACTTTTTCCCTTTTAATAATTCATTGTAAGCTTTTTCCGTACTCATTCCAGGTATAGAATCGGTTACCAAGTCTTTGTTGTGCCAATTTAAAAGGCGCTGTTCGGCTTCATCCAATGCTTTTTGAGCAACCAAACCAGTGGAAATAATAAATGAGAATAGAAAAAGAATTCTAAAAACCATGGCAATAAAACTTGAGTAACAAAGTTATGTTTTGGAATGAATTTATAGTGAAAGTAGGGGGTTATTTTAATTAACATACATAAACCATTATAGTTAAATAAATTTCGCTGGATCAACTATTAAGATTAAGGGAATATTATTTAGATTGTAACGATTTTCCTCCTGAATATCGTATACATTTTTATAAGTAAAATACCAAAATCATGGAATTTACAAGAGTCTTTGATATTATCCATTTTCAGAAATCTTCATTTCCCAAATCAGATTGTTTAGCTGATAAAACATCTGGTGAATGGAAAACATACAGCACTGAAAAATTTATAGAGATCGCAACTCAACTTAGTTTTGGTTTGCTTGAATTAGGTATACAAAAAGATGATAAAGTGGCTATCATTTCTGCTAACAGGGTGGAGTGGAATTTTGCAGATTTGGCTATCCAGCAAATTGGTGCTGTAAGTGTTCCACTTTATCCAAACATCACAGTTGAAGATTATAGGTTTATTCTTAAAGACTCGGAGGCAAAAATAGTTTTTGTGGCCAATTCTGAAATACTTACAAAAGTTAAAGAAGCAGTTTCAGATAATCCTAATATAAAAGGAATTTATACTTTTAATCATCTTCCAGGTCAAAACCACTGGTCAGAGATTCAGGATAAAGGAAAATCAAGACAACTATCTGATATTGAATTGTTTAAGAATACTGTTACCCCTTCAGATCTTTTAACTATCATTTACACTTCTGGCACAACTGGAACTCCAAAAGGGGTGATGTTAACACACAACAATATAGTGAGCAATGTGAGGGCTTGTGGTCCTTTGATGCCAGTTGGGTCAACAGACAGGGCTTTAAGCTTTTTGCCTCTTTGCCATGTTTACGAAAGAATGTTGAATTATTTGTATTCCAGTGTTGGGGTGTCTATCTATTATGCGGAAAGCCTTGAAACTATAAGTGATAATTTAAAGGAAATTAAGCCACAGATATTTGTAACAGTTCCCCGATTACTGGAAAAAGTGTATGATAAAATTGTAACCAAAGGGAGTGAACTGACCGGAATCAAAAAAGCACTTTTCTTTTGGGCTCTGGATTTAGGCTTAAAATATGACAACAGCATTAACCAAGGCATATTTTATGATTTGCAATTGAAACTTGCTAACAAGATCATTTTTAACAAATGGAGAGAAGCTTTAGGGGGAAATGTAAAAGCAATTGTTACAGGTGGAGCAGCTCTTCAAGTAAGGTTAGCAAGAGTATTTACTGCTGCCCAAATTATGGTAATGCAAGGATACGGATTGACAGAAACCTCCCCGGTAATATCGGTAAACAGGGCAAATCTGAAAGAAAACAGATTTGGAACAGTTGGGCCTGTAATTGATGGGGTTGAAGTTAAAATTGCTGAAGATGGAGAAATTCTAACCAAAGGCCCACACATAATGAAAGGCTATTTTAAGCGTCCGGAAGTAACAGCAGAATCTATCGATACAAGTGGCTGGTTTCATACAGGCGATATTGGCGAATGGATAGATAATAAATACCTTAAAATTACTGATCGCAAAAAGGAAATATTTAAAACCTCAGGTGGTAAATACATAGCACCACAAATCATTGAAAATAAGATAAAAGAATCGAAATTGGTTGAACAGACTATAGTGATTGGAGATGGACAGAAATTTCCTGCTGCTTTAATAGTGCCAAATTTTATAAACCTGAAATCTTATTGTCTGCATAAAGGAATACCTTATTCAACAGATTCAGCTATGATCTCAGATAAAGCTGTTCTGGAAAAGTTTCAAAGAGAAATGGAGGAAGCCAATGCTTGCTTCGCCCAATATGAAAAGATCAAAAAATTTGAACTTATAGAAAAAATGTGGACTATAGACAGTGGTGAACTTACGCCAAAATTGAGCTTAAAAAGAAAGGCTATTCTGGCAAATAATATAGCCGTGATTGACAAAATTTACAATTCATAACTAAGATACAACCTCGTACCTTCCTGAATATTTTTTCAGGAAGGAGTCTTCGTCTTCTTTAGTTACCTGGGAATTAAAAATATTTTTCCATAGCCACTTAGACCAACCTATCCTTTTACAATAAGAATAGTAATCTTCAGTTTGCCAATTAAAATCTCTTTCCCAAAGAATTTCAGGAGAAATATATCTGTAAACAGATTCTAGTATTGAAGATTTGTTACTCTTTTCTTGATAACCAATATCACCAATGTTAGCCAATAGAGAAACATGGTAGTTTTTGCTCTCTTCTGTTAGAGCACCTAAAATGTCCTTATAAGCTTTTACATCAATATCATTAATAAATAAACTGTTGTAAACTCCTCCGATTTGCATTACAGGACGCACCTGAAGAATTGAGATACTATGTTTTTCATAAACTTTAAAAAAATCAGATAGCTCGTAAATATTCTCAGGATTTGCAGTGTAGTTAATTCTTAAAGTTGGCGTTTTACTTCCCATTCTTAGCTTTTCTTCTTTGAGGTTAAACAAAAAATCTTGAAGCTTTTCATAATTAGCACCCGGCATAAACTTTTCATACATCTCCTTATAAACACCATGTACCGATAAGGTTATCTCATCACATCCTGCCTGGATTAATTCAGTAATCTTATCCTTTGTGATTAGTTGTCCATTAGTCGTCAGGCTTACATTTGGCACTCCTTTCTCTTTGGCTATTTTTATTATTGAAACATAATCTTTGTACAGAGTTGGTTCTGTAGCGCAACCCAATACTACCTGTAAAGCTGAAGGGAACAGAATTTCAGCTATTCGTTCAATTTGGTCAGGATCCATTTTTCCCTTATTTTTTTTTCTGAAATCCCCGTCGCTGAAATAACACATTAAACAGCTTAGATTACACGCCAAAATAGGATCAATACGCAAGGAAAGATGTCTTAACCTCAATTTATGAGCAACCCAAAGCATCAAAAATTTGATCCTGTCAGATTTTATAAGCAAGTGAAGTTTCAGGTATTTGTACATCCTTATTTTTGAGTTTGAATGTAAGAATCCATATTTATTTTAAAATCTGTAATATTACCAAATTTAGTATAATCTGTAATAAAATGCTTGTGTAATCAGACTATGCTATATTGGAAACTTAACATTTTACCATCCATAGAAATATTCTATAACATTGGATGAAAACTATTGGAGGCAATCTCCTTATGTTTTTACATAAAGATTTACCACATCAGTTTAATTCTGAGGAAGATAAGGTCGGGGAAATATTAGTTAAAATTTTTAAAATGGATGAATTTTTAAGATCAAATTTTGTATTTGGTGGCTATCAAAAAGCTTATTAACAAAGCTTTAAACTTGTTTTTCCTAAATTCAATTGAGTATATTTGTAAAAAACATCTGCCTATAGCCTCAATTTTTACTTATATTTTTAAGAGGTGAATAAGCTTTCAATCATTATTGTTAATTATAACGTAAGCTATTTTCTTGAGCAATCATTGCTTTCTGTCCAAAAAGCAATAGAAGGTTTAAGCTGCGAAGTGTATGTGGTGGACAATAATTCTGTAGATGGTTCGCTTCAGATGGTTCGCAAACGCTTTCCGGGAGTAAAGATTATTGCAAATAAAGATAACCTTGGATTTTCTAAAGCAAACAATCAGGCAATACGTGTATCGGACGCTGAATATGTTCTTTTATTAAATCCAGATACGGTACTAGAAGAAGATTCATTAAAGAAATGTTGCGCTTTCATGGATTCGCATCCTGATGCAGGCGGGCTAGGTGTGAAAATGCTGGATGGTAAAGGTATTTTTCTGCCAGAATCTAAAAGAGGCCTACCTACCCCAATGGTCGCTTTTTATAAAATATTTGGACTCTCAAAATTATTTCCTAAGTCTAAAAGATTTGGTCGGTATCATTTGGGCTATTTGCCGGAAGATGAAACTAACGAAGTAGAAGTTCTGGCTGGTGCATTTATGATGATGCGAAAAAGCGTCCTTGATAAAATTGGCCTGCTCGATGAGGACTACTTTATGTACGGAGAGGACATAGACCTTTCATATCGGATAACAAAGGCAGGTTATAAAAATTACTATTTCCCTGATACAAGAATAATTCATTACAAAGGAGAAAGTACAAAACGAACAAGTATAAATTATGTATTTGTTTTTTATAAGGCGATGATAATCTTTGCCCAAAAGCACTTTTCAAAAGAGAACGCCGGACTTTTTAGTTTTCTAATTCACTCTGCTATATATCTTAGAGCCACCATTTCACTCTCAATTCAACTATGGAAGAAGAGCTGGTTATCTATAGTTGATTTTGTGCTGGTTTACCTGGCTATGCTGGGTGTTATCCATTATTGGGAGGTTTATTTTAAATATCAGATAGGTTTCTTTCCTTTGATCTATTTAAAAATTATTATTCCATTATATATTTTATGCTGGATCACTTCTGTAAACTTTAGTGGTGGATATGAGAAAGAGTTCAGGTTTTACAAGGTTGTAAGAGGAGCAGTCTGGGGAACTATGCTGATTTCAGGAGTAAGTAATTTTTTGGACAATTATAGGTTTTCACGGGCTATTATAATCATTGGTTTATTTGTTTTTGTTTCAGTTGTATTTCTTGTTCGTCTCGTTATTCATTTTATAAAACACAAGAACATTAGTTTAGGTGAATCTGAAACGAAAAGGGCCTTATTAGTAGGTGAAAAAGAAGAATGTGAAAGGGTAAGATTAATGTTAGACCAGGTTAAAGCAAAAGTTAACGTAATGGGCTATTTGCAAACTATAGAAAAACCCTGCGAAGATTTATGGTGCCTGGGTGGTATTAGTCAACTTAACGAGGCGATTATGATTTATGAGGCAGATGAAATAATATTTTGCTCCAAAAACCTACCATCTGTCCAGATTATAAAATGGATGACAAAAGTAAAAGCTACCGGTGTTGATTTTAAAATTGTTCCTGAAGAATCAAATTATATCATAGGGAGTAATTCGAAAGAAACTGTAGGAGAACTTTATTCCTTCGATGTAAAATTATCAATAGATAAACCCGAGAGTAAAAGAAGTAAGCGGTTATTTGATATAATGTTGTCTTTGGTTTTTATCCTCACTTATCCTATACACTTATTTTTCATTAAAAATCCTGTCAGATTTTTCAAAAATACCCTGGCAGTGTTATTTGCTGAAAGAACCTGGGTAGGTTTTAGTGATGCCAGTTCACTTCAAATCGCCAAAATAAAGTCTGGTGTTCTCAATACAATCAGTGGTATAGATCCGACTCTTATTGATGTTGGAACTGCTAAAAGACTCGATCTTCTTTATGCTAAAGAATATAAAACGATGGACGATTTGTCTATTGTATTTAAAAATTACTCCTCACTCGGAAATTAATCTTTTAAAATAAACTCTACTCTTCTGTTGAGCGCAGGTATGTAAGATCCGTAGGTATTTACGAACTTGTGTGTTTTCCCTTCTGGCTTTTCGGTAATAGTTATTTTATCATTTTGCAAACCTTGCAAAAGAAGTTCTTTACTTTTTCTGATCCTTTTCTCTGAAAGCTTTAAATTAAAAGAGTCTGAACCAACAATATCAGTATATCCCATAATTTCTAACTTCTTAGAGCTCGACGATTTAATCTCTGAGATAAACAGAGTTAATTCCTTTTGATATTGTGATGCAATTGCATCGCTGTTATAATCAAAGTAGATGACCATTTTATTTTTTTCTTTTGAAATTGGCAATGAGATTGTAACAGCTTTACCATTCTCAGTTTGTGTTATTTTGGTAGTAAAATCTTCTACCACCTTCAGTTCTACCATATGAGATGGGTCATAATGATTAAAGAGAACTAAATAATGTTCAGGTTCCAGATTAACAAATTTAAATTTACCATCTTTTCCCACTACAGTTTGTCTTACTACTTTTCCAGTTTCGTTTAACAAAAGAATTAAGTGATCATCAAGTTCCTTATTGTCTGATTTTGTAAATGCTGACCCCTGAATAGAAATAAACTTGTCTGTATTTCCCTTTTTATATTGAAATCCATCAAAAGCAGACTTTTTAACCCTCATAGTTTCATTTTCTAAATTTACCTGGGTTTCAAGATGATATCCTGGTTCTTGTTCATTCACAACGACATAATAATCGTCAGGATTTAAATGCTGAAAAGCAAAAAAGCCATCATCATTTGTAAAAGTATTTGAAACAACCATGTTATTCTTATCTACTAACATTACAAGTCGGTTGTTTAAAGGTTTTTCGTGTAATGTAAGTCTTCCGTTTGCAATAACTTTATTCTTTAAATCATCTTCAACAAAAGGAAGTTTTTTTAGAGTATGGTTTTTAGTGATGTGGTACATGCTATCTTCTTTTTGATAAACAGAATTATGTTCAAAAGTCAAAAGAGGATGGTCGTTCAAAACCATCACGTGCATGTTTTCTCCATCTAATTCTCTAAAAACGAAATAACCTTCCTTATTTGTTACAGTTCTCTCAATTACATTATCGTCCTGGTCAAGTAACAAGACCGTTGTATTGCCGGGTTCATCTAATTTTACCTGGCCATGGATAATAATATTGTTTTCCCTTAAAGAGTCACTTGTAAGATGTTTATAATGATATTCCAATAGATTGCTTCGCAAGATAGCCTTTGACTGGTCAGCGTTGTGATAGTCTATGTGGGAGGTATAATTAGGGTTATTATCTTCTGTCAGAATAAAATAATTATCAGCAGGCAGGTTTCTGAATATAAAATAATTGTTCTTACCGACTTCTATTCTTTTAATAATTTTTCCGGTAGAATCTACAACTATCAAACTTACATTCTCCTGTTGGGAAGACTTATTGTGAGTGGTGACCAATTTTCCGATAACAAAACTGTTTTTATCCACCATCATTGAGTCTTTTAAGACACTTCCGATTTTAAATTTGTGAAGGTCTTCTTTGTCAATATATCCTGGTTTACGGTTTATCATAGTCAGCTCTGCGCTAACATTGATCGGGTCCTTTTCAAAGACAATAAGATAATTGTCTGGTTTTAAGTTGGAGAATGAAAAATATCCATCATTGGTAACATAGCACCGTTTTACAAGAATTTTATTAATATCTAGTAATTGAAGTACTTTACCGGCAAAAACTGCAGGGTCGCTGGATTTAAGTTTACCTCTTATTTTGTTTCCTTTTTGATATACAAAATTGTCTTTATTAACCAGACTTACCAGTCTTGGCATGTAAAGATTTTCCTCTTCCTTATTTTTAAATACATCATGGAAAGTAAAAATATCATCACTACCCAAACTGCTTGCACGGTTTGAAGCTAAAAAACCTTCCCCTTCTTTTGCATGGTAGATAAAAGAAAAATCATCAAATATTGTATTGAAAGGATTACCAAGATTGATTGGTTTTGTCCACACTCCGTTTTTCCTGGATGTTACAAAAATATCAAAGCCACCCATACCGTTATGCCCTGTTGATGAAAAATAAAGGTTCCCTGAAGGAGAGATATAAGGATAAACTTCATCGTCTTCAGTATTTATAATATCCCCCAGGTTTTCGGGAGCAGTCCATTTTCCATTTACTAACTTAGATAAAAATATATCTGACCCCCCTCTGGCAGAATCACTATTTGAGGCATAAAATAATTCTTTTCCGTCTTCAGATATTGTGGGGTGGGTAAATGTGTGAATCTTATCATTATAGGGAAAGTCTTGAATATCTGTAATTTCGTTGTTTACTATTTTACCTTTTACTATTTGAAGCACCAGATTTTTATCCCTGTCTTTTGCTTTAAGCTGATTGAGGTTATTCTTCACTAACATAATGATAGAGTTGTCACTCGATAGAGTCACAGGACCTTCATACATTGTTGCGTCTATAGACTTGAATATTTGTACGGGAGGCAAAAACCCACCTTCTTTTGCTTTTTCCGCATAGTAAAACTTGTAAAAAGATTCTCCAGTACCTTCATGCACAGTTGATTTGCTATCAAATGAAAATGCAGAAACATAAAGAAGTCCGTTTTTAAAATATGCCGGACCAAAATCTGTTTCAGGTGAATTAAACGGAACACGGTTTAAAAAAAAACCTGTAGTATCTATTTCAATATTGGCATCTGATGTCTTATCTGCTCTTTTTTCGTATTCTTTAAATCTTACCTCCCATCGCCTGCATTCTTCCGCCTGGCCCAGCTTGCACAAAATTTCACTGTAGTGTTTGTAATATATCGGGCTGATTCCGGGCCTTTCTATAAATTTTTCATATTCAATTTCTGCTTCCTGATACTTTTCAATAGTTCTCAAAGCTTCTGCCAGCTTCATTGTAATGTCTTTATTAGGGCCCCCCTTTAAGATCTCACGATAAATTTTAATGTTTTTATGATATAGTTTTTTGTCGATAACTGCTTCAGGTACATTTTTTTGGGCATTACTGTCTACAAAAAAGGTCAACAGAGAAAATAAAATGAAGTAAAAGTGTATACGCATCAGACAAAAATCAATTTTATTAAACGGTCCCATTATCTTATAGTTACATTATACCCTTATAAATTTAATCTTAATGTGACTTATTAGCGGAAAATTTATATTGTCATTATTTTTTTAACCTTATCTTTGAAACGAACAATAATTTTTAATCGCAACAATGAAAATAGCTGTAGTAGGTACTGGTTATGTTGGTTTAGTATCCGGTACATGTTTTGCTGAAACAGGTATAGAAGTTACCTGTATCGATATAGACAATCAAAAAATAGAAAATCTTAAAAAAGGCATTATGCCAATATATGAGCCAGGTTTGGAAGAACTTGTTCTCAGAAATACAGAAAAAGGCCGTATCAACTTTACTACCAATATCAATGAAGGTATTAAAGATTGCGAAGCTATTTTTATTGCTGTTGGTACGCCTCCGGGCGAAGATGGTAGTGCTGATTTGAAATATGTATTGGCTGTTGCCCGGGCAATTGGTGAAAACATGCAGAATTACACTGTTGTAGTTACTAAAAGTACAGTACCTGTTGGAACTTCTGAAAAGGTTAAAAAAGCAGTTGCTGAAGCTTTAGTAAAAAGAGATAGCTCTCTTGAGTTTGACGTTGCTTCAAACCCTGAATTCTTAAAAGAAGGTGCTGCTATTGATGACTTTTTAAAACCTGACAGAATTGTTGTGGGTATTGAAAGTAAAAAAGCTGAAGATATCATGCGCAAACTGTATAAGCCTTTTCTTATGAACGGCCATCCAATACTTTTTATGGATATCCGTTCATCTGAAATGACCAAGTATGCCGCAAATTCAATGCTTGCAACAAAAATCAGTTTTATGAATGATGTTGCAAACTTATGCGAACTAGTTGGTGCAGACGTAAACATGGTCCGTAAAGGAATTGGTTCTGATGCAAGAATTGGCCACAGGTTTATTTATCCTGGCGTTGGTTATGGTGGTTCTTGTTTTCCAAAAGATGTAAAAGCCCTGATCAGAACAGCAAAAGAATACGGCTACGAAATGCAGGTTTTAGACGCTGTTGAAGCTGTGAATGAAAAACAAAAAAGTGTTTTGTTTAACAAAATAACTCACCATTTTGGCAATGACCTTACTGGAAAAACCTTTGGAATGTGGGGATTATCTTTCAAACCGAAAACTGATGATATGAGAGAAGCTCCTTCATTAGTAATCATTGACAGTATTTTGAAAGCTGGTGGTAAAGTGAAAGCATACGATCCTGTTGCAATTCACGAAGCACAAAAGATGATTGGTGATATTATTACTTACACCAAAGATGAGTACGAGGCATTAATAGATGTTGACGCTCTTTTATTAGTTACAGAGTGGCCAGAATTCCGGTCTCCTAACTATACTGTAATGGGTAAATTAATGAAAACCAAGTTGATTTTTGATGGAAGAAATGTTTATGACGTTGCGGAAATGAAAGAAATAGGATTTGATTATCATTGTATTGGCATAAACACTGTTTCAGCAGAAACACTTCAGTTAAAATAAATAAGGGTTTGATGAAAAAGAAAAGAGTATTAATAACAGGTGCGGCCGGATTTCTTGGTTCTCATCTTTGTGACAGGTTTATCAAAGAAGGTTATTATGTGATAGGGATGGATAACCTTATTACAGGTGAGCTCCGAAACATCGAACATTTGTTCAAACTACCTGAATTTGAGTTTTATCACCAGGATGTAAGTAAGTATATCCATGTTCCTGGTGAATTGGATTATATTCTTCATTTTGCTTCTCCTGCCAGTCCTATAGATTATTTGAAAATACCAATCCAAACATTGAAAGTGAGTTCTTTGGGAACACACAATGTATTGGGACTTGCAAGAGCAAAAAACGCCAGGGTTTTGGTTGCTTCAACATCTGAAGTTTATGGAGATCCGTTGGTTCACCCACAAAGTGAAGAATATTGGGGAAATGTAAACCCTGTTGGTCCAAGAGGTTGCTATGACGAAGCAAAACGTTTTCAGGAAGCAATTACAATGGCATATAACAATGTACATGGTCTTGAAACCCGCATTGTAAGGATTTTTAATACGTATGGCCCAAGAATGAGGCTAAATGATGGAAGAGTACTTCCTACATTTATTGGTCAGGCTATTCGTGGTGAAGATCTTACAGCTTTTGGTGATGGATCACAGACAAGAGCATTTTGCTATGTTTCTGATTTGGTTGACGGTATTTACAGATTGCTTTTCAGTGATTACCATTTACCGGTAAACATTGGAAATCCGGTTGAAATTACAATGAAGGAGTTTGCTGAGGAAATTATCAAGCTTACAGGTTCTGGAACAAAGGTAATATACAAACCATTGCCAACTGACGATCCAAAACAGAGAAAACCTGATATTACGAAAGCAAAAACGATTCTTGGCTGGGAACCTAAAATTGACAGGGCTGAAGGTTTAAAAATTACCTATGACTATTTCAAGTCTTTACCGGAGTATAGTATTACACCGAAAGAGTTTATAAATAAGTAAGATTTAAATTTAAAATAATCAAAAAAGGCCTTCCTGAAAAGAGAAGGCCTTTTTTGATGTTCCATTGATAAGTTATTCGTGGCAGTGATTATGCAGCAGTATAATTACTAAGTACTCTTTACTTGCGACTAAGTAAGCATCCCGCCATCCACTTGTAAAACCTGTCCGGTTATATAAGCCGAATTATCAGAGCCAAGAAACACAGCACAATTCGCAACGTCTTCAGCTTTACCCGCCCGTTTAAGCGGAATAGCATCAGTCCATCCTTTTACAACTTCAGCATTTAAAATCCCCGTCATTTCAGTTTCAATAAATCCAGGTGCAATAGCATTTGAACGGATATTTCTTGATCCTAATTCTAATGCTACTGACTTTGTAAACCCAATAATCCCAGCTTTGGATGCTGAATAGTTAGCTTGTCCGGCATTTCCCCTTAAACCTACCACTGAGGTAATATTGATGATAGAACCTGATTTGTTCTTCATGAAAACTTTCAAACAGGCTTTAGTTAGATTGAATACAGATTTCAAGTTGGTGTTTATAACTTCATCCCAAGCTTGCTCGCTCATTCTCATCAATAAACCATCGCGGGTTATACCTGCGTTGTTTACTAAAATATCTATAGTACCAAAATCAGATGTTACCTGGTTTGCAAATGCTTCTGCATCAGCGTGATTAGATGCGTCTGACTTATATCCTTTTACCTTAGTTCCATAAGCTTGAAGTTCAGCTTCCAAAGCCTGAGCTTTTTCTACACTTGATAAATAGGTAAAAGCAACATTTGCACCTTGCTTAGCAAATTGTGTTGCTATAGCACGGCCAATACCTTTAGATGCCCCTGTTACAATTGCTGTTTTTCCTTCAAGAAGTTTCATTTGTATTAGTATTGAGTACTTTGTATTGAGTATTAAGATTGAATTTTTTAAGGAGAATGTAATGTAACTGCTAAAATTATTAATTCTTAATTATTAGTACTAAAGAATTCCTTTAGTACTTGGTATAGCGTTACTTTCTCCTCTTTTTACTGCCATTTTTATCGCTTTGGCCCAAGCTTTAAAAATTGCTTCTATTTTGTGGTGTTCGTTTTCACCTTCTGCTTTTATGTTAAGGTTGCACCTTGCAGTATCTGAAAAAGATTTGAAGAAATGGTAAAACATTTCTGTCGGCATATCTCCTACTTTTTCTCTTTTGAATTCTGCCTCCCACACAAGCCAGTTTCTTCCGGAAAAATCTATGGCCACCTGCGCTAATACATCATCCATAGGCAAAAGGAATCCATATCTTTCCACTCCACGTTTGTCTCCTAATGCTTTATTAAATGCTTCTCCGAGAGCTAGTGCAGTATCTTCAATGGTATGATGCTCGTCAATATGCAAATCTCCTTCCACTTTTACAGTTATATCACAACCTGAATGGCGGGAAAGCTGATCTAACATGTGGTCAAAAAAACCTAGTCCAGTTTGCATGTGATAGATCCCGGTACCATCAAGATTTACACGAATGTAGATTTTGGTTTCTTTTGTATCTCTTTGAATTTCAGCAATGCGGGCTGGATACCGTAAAAACTGATAAATCTCATTCCAGTTGTCAGTTGTTAAATCTGCTTTTGTTTCAGGCAGGTTTTTATTTAGAAGAATTGACTTACATCCTAAATTAATGGCAAGTTTTACATCTGTCTGCCTGTCGCCTATTACAAAAGAATTTTCAAGATCGTACAGGCCATTTAAATACTCCTGAAGCATTCCTAGTCCGGGTTTTCTTGTTGGAAGGTTTTGGTGTTCAAAGGACTTGTCGATATGTACTTTAGAAAAGTGAATTTCTTCTCCTTCCAGCAATTTCATCATTTTGTTGTGGGCAGGCCAAAAAGTTTCTTCCGGAAAAGAAGAGGTCCCCATTCCATCTTGATTGGTAACCATAACAAATTCAAAATCAAGTTCTTTTGCGATTTTGTTAAGATTGGTAATTGCACCTGGTATAAATTCCAATTTTTCCAAAGAATCTATTTGAAAATCAGGTAGTGGTTCAATGATGATTGTTCCGTCCCGGTCTATAAAAAGTACTTTCTTTTTGAATGACATGTGTCGCTTATTGCAATATTAACGCAAATGTAAGAATAGTTGACGGTTGACAGTTGACAGTTGACAGGAGATTTTGGAATTTTGATACTCACTATTCTTTTTTAAAAGTTTTATTCATATCCCTTATCTTTGTAGTACTTAAGTTGTCCTCAATATTAAACCAACATACATGGGATTAGTATTTGCTTCTATTATCCTCTCAAATCCGGTAAATGAATCTTTAAGACAGCTGGAAACAAAGTGTCTTGTTGATTCAGGTGCCACTTATTTGTGTATTCCTACCCATGTGGCAAATCAACTGGAATTAAAGGAACTACAAAAAAGAGAAGTAATGTTAGCTGATGGAGAAATAAAAAATGTTCCTTATGTCGGTCCAATTCAGGTACAATTTGAAGACCGGATTTGTTTTGTAGGTGCGATGGTATTCGGCAATGAAGTACTCCTAGGAGCTATTCCAATGGAAGATATGGACCTTTTGATTCATCCAAAACTCTTGAAACTTTCAGTCAACCCTGCTAGTCCAAATGTCGCAATGGGTTATGCTAAAAGGGTAATAGCTAATGGCTGTTAGCAATAGCGTAAAGCATTTCTTACCCATAGACCAAAATTGTTTTAATTAATATTTATCAAACTGAAGATATGAAAATTGCCATTTCAAGCGATCATGCCGGTGTCGAATATAAAAGAGCCCTTGTAGAATTTGTACAAGAGTTAGGCTATTTTATTGAAGATTTGGGGCCATACAATGAGGATTCTGTAGATTATCCAGACTTTGCCCATAAATTGGCCGAAAAGGTGCTAAGTAAAGAAGCGGATTTAGGAATAGTATTATGTGGAACCGGAAACGGGGTTGCAATGGCTGCTAACAAACACCAGGGCATACGGGCTGGATTGTGCTGGAACAAGGAAATTGCTTCTCTAATACGTCAGCACAATGATGCAAATATTCTTGCTTTGCCCGCACGTTTTGTAAACGTAGAAGAAGCAAAAGAAATTGTGAAAGCTTATTTGGAAACTCCTTTTGAAGGTGGACGACACCAGAGAAGAGTGGATAAGATAGCCTGTATGTAGTATCAAGTAGTAAGTATTGAGTATCGAGACTGCTTCACACAAAAATTGAGGCCCTAAAAACTATTTTAAAAGTCTGTCAATTGTTTCATTGATGTCTTTTTCGCTATGGAATCCGATCATTCTTAATTCAAGCTTGCCGTTCTTATACCAAATAAGAGTTGGCAGTTCTTCTATTCCGATTTGCCTGGCTATTTGTTCATTGCTATCTACATCTATCATTACAACTTTCACATCGTTAGGTCTTTGGTGACCAACTTTTTCCAAGAGAGGGCTCAATTTTCTACATGGTCCGCACCAGGTTGCTGAAAAGTCAACCAACACCAGTTTTTGACTCGAAATCAACTTGGAATAATCTTCCGAAGTGATGCCAGCAGGTGGTAGAACGCTGCTTTTACCTTCTACTTTTTTACCTTCTTCTTCCCACTTTATGATTCCACCGTCGAGTTCGTACACATTTTTAAACCCATTCTTGTTTAACTTTTCAACTGCGGACTCACTTCTTCCACCTCTTTGACAATAAACGTAAATAGGTTTTGCCTTGTCAAATTTCTTAAATCCTGAATTGAATTCTGGAGAGTAAAAATCTATATTTAAAGCATTCGAAATATGTCCTTCGGCGTATTCCCCTGGAGTTCTGACGTCAACAATAATACCGGGTTGGTCTTTTAAGCTTTGTTCAAATTTGGATGGAGATAAAACATTTTGGCTACCGGCATTGGAACAGGCAGCTAATAAAACATAGGAAACAATACAAAGTGTAATTCTCATGTATGAATAATGCAAAACTTATCAGAAAGGTTCCTGTTTAGTTAATAGAAATTATTCCTTCCAAAGATTCGTAGGTCAATGGTTTAACAATGATACCTGAAATCCAGTTAAATTTTCTCAATTTCTGTAATTCCAGATTATCAAAGCCAGAAGAAAGAAGTACAACCTTGCATTTCTCTTTAATTTGAAGAGACAAACTTTCAAACTCTTCTAAAAAATCAAAGCCAGTCATAGATGGCATATAAATGTCTAAAAAAATCAGATCTGGAAGATTAAGGTTGCTTTTTAAAAAATCCAAAGCCTTAGCAGCTTCGTCAAATACGCTCACATTGCTGGTTACAGCGTTAAGCTCCAATATTTTACAATTGATAAAATTATCAACCCTGCTATCATCAACTAGCATTACAGAACCCAATTCTAATGTGGACATAATTACAGGTTAAATGTTTATGAACTTAAATTTACTAAATTTTACCCAGATACAAATAGTGTAAGATTATCAAAACATAATTTTCGTCTAGAAAGGTTGGATAGGATTATGTAACTTTGTCGCTTCTTTTTTAAAAAGTGGAAGAAAAAATACTAATACTCGACTTTGGTTCCCAATATACCCAACTCATAGCAAGAAGAGTAAGGGAGCTTGATACATACTGCGAAATCCATCCTTTCAGCAAAGGATTAGACCTGATAGACGAAAGTGTTATAGGAATTATATTATCAGGCAGTCCATGTTCAGTGAGGGACCCAAAATCTCCGGATGTGGATTTGTCAAAAGTACGCGGCAAAATTCCAATTCTTGGTGTATGTTATGGTGCACAATTAATGGCCAAACAAAATGGCGGTGAAGTGCGTGCTTCTACAACAAGAGAATACGGACGGGCGAAACTTGTTTCAAATCATTCAACAGATTTATTGGCTGGAGTTTCGGCTGATAGCCAGGTTTGGATGTCGCATGCAGATACAATAGTTACTGTTCCTTCTAATTTTGAGATTGTAGCAAGTACTGAAACCGTAAATGTGGCTGCATTTAAGGTAAAAAATGAGAAGACCTATGGTATTCAATTTCACCCGGAAGTGACACATAGCCTTGAAGGCAAGCAGATTGTAAAGAATTTTGTTGTCAATATTTGTGGATCTAAACAAAGCTGGACCGCGAAGGCATTTATTCAGGAAACTATTGATGGCCTAAAAGCAAAATTGGGGAACGATAAGGTTGTAATGGCTTTGTCAGGAGGGGTTGACAGTACTGTAGCTGCTATGCTGGTACACAATGCTATCGGCAAAAACCTATATTGCATATTTGTTGACAATGGTGTTTTGAGGTTGAACGAATACGAAACGGTGCTTGAAAATTACAAGCACATGGGCCTTAATATCAAAGGTGTAAATTCAAAGGAGAAGTTTTATTCTGCTCTAAAAGGAAAAACTGATCCTGAAGAAAAGCGCAAAGCTATCGGTAAAACTTTTATCGATGTTTTTGATGAGGAATCAAAGATTCTTACGGAAGTAAAATGGCTTGGACAGGGAACAATTTACCCCGATGTGATTGAATCTGTTTCAGTTAATGGACCTTCAGTAATGATAAAATCTCACCATAATGTGGGAGGTTTGCCTGAGAAAATGCACCTTAAAATTGTTGAACCTCTGAGAAGTTTATTTAAAGATGAGGTTCGTGATGTTGGCAGAGAATTGGGTATTGACCCTAATCTTTTAGGGCGTCATCCATTCCCAGGCCCAGGTTTGGCAATCAGGATTTTAGGTGAAATTACTCCTGAGAAAGTTGATATACTTCAGAAGGTTGACGATATTTTTATTTCTTCATTGAAAGAAAGTGGCTTGTACAATAAAGTATGGCAGGCAGGGGCAATTTTCCTTCCAGTTCAGTCTGTCGGCGTAATGGGCGACGAAAGAACTTATGAAAATGCTGTAGCATTAAGAGCAGTTACGAGTGTGGATGGAATGACTGCCGACTGGGCACATTTACCTTATGAATTTCTGGCGAAAGTTTCTAACGACATAATTAATAAAGTAAAAGGTGTGAACAGGGTTGTTTACGATATTAGCTCAAAACCACCGGCTACTATTGAGTGGGAGTAATATTACTTGGTAGCTGGTAATTCTTCAATCTTTTCCTTTTTGAAAAAAGAGGTAAAATCATCTATGATATAGGAGACAAACAGATTATTGTTTAAGTCTATATTGTTACCTGGTAACTGGCCGTAACCATTATTTAAGCGGAAAGCAATCTGATTGAGGTAACCTATTTCAAATCTCATTTCAGGATGGAACTTATAGCCATAAACCAGATAAAACCTGCTTTGATCGAAAAAATTGGCATTATCTACATACTTTCCAAACTTAAACATTAATTCTTCCGAGGTCATAATATAATGTGTTCCCTTTTCCACTTTCATGCTGTTAAGGGGAATTACCGCCCTCACAAGAATTCTTAACCTTGTGTGCCTGCCCTGGTCGGTAAATTCATAACTGGATGATGGACCTGTTGGATCCGGGAGGTTTGTGTCTTCAGTTTTTTTACCAAAATACCTGAATTCCAATCTGTAACGCTGATGTATCTGTACCCTGCCAAAGTTTTTATAAAAGGTCACCTGAGGGCTCCATCTGAATTCCGGAGTGTAATAAGTTCTACCATTTACAGGAAAAGTATAAGAACCAAACCAGGTAAGGGGTGAAAGTGAAAAACGAATATGTTCATTGGGTTGGTAGTGAATAAACGGCCTTATTGCATATTGATAAGGATTTTTAAAGATTGCTGATTGGTCGGTTCCCACATTATCCCCCTTTTTATAACCATATTCAGGATCTGCCTGTCTTCTGTATTCTAAATCAAGATGATAAGTCCACTTTGGGGAAATTTTACCTACAATGACGCCTTGAAACCAAAACATTTTATTGTTTAAATAGTCGCGGTTAGCCGTGGTAGTCTGAGCATCAACCTGATTTAAAACTACTAGTATTAGGAAGATTGATTTGATTGTGAGGTGAAATTTCATCTGGAAAAGGATACAAAACTGCAAATATATTCGAACTGGAATGATACCTGCTAATTTTTAGCCTGTTTCAGGAGATACATCTAAAAATTCCCCTGGCTGGATCTGCTTTAACATTTGAACCATGAAATTATAACGCAAAGGAAGGTTCTTTTTAAATTTTTCAGGTTTTACGAAAATATTCAATGCAAGTGTGATCCTTTGACATTATTAAAAAACGAAGGGATAAACATTGTATTCAGTTGCAATGTTAAATATCTTTGAGCTTAATAATTTGTTCTGCTAGCAAATGGGTTTGTTTTTAAAATTTTCATTCATCCTTTGTTTACTTTCGGGGCAAACTTTCTGTCAAATTGGGAAAAAAGGATTTTATGAATACTTTTCCTCTTCAGATGAGAAAACGATTAATATGGCTATTGAGCTGGTGAATAAATCGAAATTAAAGGAAGAAACTGCTTATACAGGAGCTTTGCTTATGAGAAAAGCTGGCATAGCAAGTTCGCTAAAGGAAAAGCTTGATTTGTTCAAACAGGGTAGAAAAAAACTTGATGGTGAAATAGAAAAAGAGCATAATAATGCAGAATACAGATTTTTAAGACTGATGATTCAGGAAAATGCTCCATCAGTTTTAGGATATAAGCAATCAGTTAAGGAAGATAAAGAACTAATTGTTTCACAATACCATTCTATGGATTCAGCTGTTAAAATTGCAATATTGAATTATACCAAAACATCCAAGGTCTTAATTAAAGAAGATTTTCAAAATTGAAAATGCCAGCAAAGCAAGTTCTTATCATTTATTATTCGCAAACCGGTCAGCTGGCCGATATTGTAAATGTATTTTCAAAACCCTTAAAAACAGAAAGTATAAATCTGGAAATTGTCAGGATTAATACTCATCATAATTTTGATTTTCCCTGGACTTCTGAAAAGTTTTTTAACGCAATGCCAGAAAGTGTACTTAATATACCATCTGAGCTTGAATCTTATTCTTTGAAGCAAGAGAAATATGATTTGATCATATTTGCCTATCAACCCTGGTTTCTCTCTCCCAGTATCCCTGCAAATTCCTTACTTTCAGATCCCAAATTCCAAAAAGTACTTAACGGAACACCTGTTATTACCCTGATTGGTGCCCGCAATATGTGGCTAAATTCACAGGAAAAAATTAAGGAAAAATTAAAAACACTTAATGCCAATTTAGTTGGTAATGTTGTATTAATTGATCGTCATCAAAACAATATCAGTGCCTTTACTATTTTACATTGGATGTTAGGTGGAAAAAAAGACCGTTATTTAGGCTTTTTTCCTCTTCCAGGTATTTCTCAAAAGGATATTGCAGCATCTGAATCTTTTGGATCATTATTACTTCCTCATATCGAGAGTGGGAATTGGGATGGCCTTCAGGATAAATTTATAGAGGTTGGTGCAGTAGAAGTAAAAGATGATTTAATGTTTATAGAACATAGAGCTGGAAGGCTTTTTTCTATTTGGGCTAATTTGGCTTATGGTAAGAAGAACAGGTGTACTATCCTTATATTTTATAAGTATTATTTACTAATTGCTCTGTTTATAGTGGCTCCGATTGTTTTAATCGTAAACAATCTACTGTTCAAGCATTTTTTTATAAAACAGGTTAACAGAAAAAAACAATATTATTTAAGCATTAATTAATCTTTATAAATGTCTTTGAAACCAGTATATATTATACGGACAGCCCGATTTTTTCCTAATTCCCCAATAATGAATGAGGAAATGGAAAAATATTTAGGGTATATAAATGGACAAGCATCAAAAATGAAAGGTATTGTTCTCCGGAACAATGGTATTAAAAAAAGGTATTATGCTTTAAATTCAGAAGGCAAAGTAACTCATAC